>CASFCQ010000010.1 GCA_949293185.1 uncultured bacterium | reverse complement strand
CTTTTTCGGCTGAACTGTGGTGAAGCCTGAAAAATGGCTTCACTATGTGAACAATGTGACACTCCAAAAATTCGTTCACGTCGCTTTGCTCCTTATCACAAATTTTTCTCGGACATTTATATTATTAAAAAACGTGATGTATTTTAGTGCATCACGTTTTTTATGTTTTAAAAAATCCTCTCCTGTTAATAACAAACATCCCCCTTAACAATTCTACAAAGTACCATGACAAAATAATATGGCTGCGTTAATATTAAATATATGTCAGACTAATGAGGAACAGGGCTATTAACGATAAACTTTCTGATAATTCCGGTTCTAATGCAAATAACAAGGCTGCACAAAATTCTAATAAAAAAACAAATACCGGTGAAAATTTAAACGCCAAGGGTAATTTAAATTCTAAAGGGGAAAATATGACAAGTCCGATAACACAAACCAAACCTTTGGTTGAAATGAATGACAAAAGCAATCTGAGCGCTTCTTCACTGCTTTCCAAAGCAGGTGTTCCTATTTCTCATATAGTAGCAGCTGACAACTACATGTTTGTAAAAAAAATATACGGCACTCCTGTTGTAAAAAGCAGAATCACAAACAAAGACAAAGCCCTTTTAGGCAAATATGATTTCAATCAGCTGGAATATACAACAGTAAAACAAATTAACGAAGAACTTGAATTGCTGAAAAAGTGGTCATCCTCGCTGGATAAAAATCTTAAAGCAGATGCGGACAACATCATTGATATTAGATTAAAAGAGTTGAAATATCTTGCTGCTTGCCGCTATACGCTTATCACAAACGAAATTTACAACGGTTACATCGCCCTAGAAAAATATTTTGAAGATATTTCAAAATATTCTATATAATCGAACTTAAAGACCAATATTAACTTTTGTAAAAAATAAAAATACATATATCAAATATTTACGTTTCAATGTTTTATCTTATATATAAGGAAACGTGTGAAAGATAAGGATGTGTTATGTCTAAAGTTTTATTTTTAGTATCACCTACGCTAAACTCTTTTGTGGATAGAAGAAAAGGTACAACAGGTAACAAAATTGACTGTGCTATGCAGCACTTTAAAAACTCTGCTATATCAAATGTTCAAATAGGTGCAGTAGCAGGTGCAACCGCATTAATCGGCAAAGGCGTGTTCCAATCAGCAGTTAAAAAAAACCCAGCACTGGCAATACAATTAGAAGGCAAAGGTATATTAACAAAACTTGCAAAATACATTAGCGCTGCTCCAAAACCCGTAAAAGTTGCAGCCGGTGCATTAATAGGTTTGAGTCTGCTTGTCAGAACATACAACAAAGGTAAAATTGAACAAAAATACTTAGACCGTGCTCAATTTGTTGACCACACATTTACCCTTGATGGAGAAGGTGTTAAAGCCGAAAAGCTTACTAACACTACAAAAACTAAGTAAACAAATTCCATAACACTGCTTAGGTAATAGTTCATAAGACACTTAAGTTACAAACAGTTTGTATTTAAAATACAAACTGTTTGTTTTTTGTATTTTCAGAGTAATTTTCTGATGACAATTATTTTTAACTCGGATATAATATAGTTTATGGATAAGTCGGAAGAGTTAAAAATTATAGAAGATATGCAGGCTGTTGTTGCACAGATGAAAGCCGATGATATAGAAGAAAATCCTGACTGCGAGTTTGAAGGTTTCGACTGTCAGTGCTGCGGAGAAGAAAAATCAATTGCAGGTTCTGTAGTTTACGACGGAATCAGAATTTGCAATGATTGCGTGCTGCTTGCAGAAATCGGATTTGCTCTCGGAAAAATAAAAAACATTCAAGATTTAATTACAAATATGGAAGACAAAAAACTGGAGGCTCAGTGCAATTTCTTAAAACAGGAAGATGCCGGGCGCAATAATTGAACAAAATGCACAACAATATCTTAAACAAACTAACCATATTAGACAGATATATTTTATTACAGGTATTAGAAATATTTGTGATGGGCATTGTGATTTTTACTTCTATCATTTTTGCCTCCGATACTTTTATAACCCTGATAAAACAAATCACTCTTTACGGAATACCGTTCAATATCGCGATGATGATTGTATTGTTGAATCTTCCTCAGGTTTTTGTTATGGCAATTCCTATGAGTGTACTGTTTTCCACGGTTATGACGCTCAATCGCCTTAGCCTTTCTTCAGAGATTACTGTTATGAGAGCCTGCGGCATAGGCATAAACCGTATTGCAAAACCTATATTTATCTTTGCTGCGGCAATGTCGCTGCTTACTTTTGTAATAAATGAAACGATAGTTCCTGTCACAAATTCACAATCCAAAACGCTTGCTGTATGGGCATTAGGGCAAAAAAACATTCCTAACGGAAAACAGAACTTTACCTTTAAAGAAATTAAAACTGATGAAAACGGACATCATTCGATGAAACGTCTTTTCTTTGTACAAAAATGCGAAGATAATACTCTTAAAAATGTTTCGGTAGTTGATTTTTCCGACCCTAAAACAATACAGGTTGTTCAATCCCAAACAGGTAAAACAAGCCCAGAAGGATGGCAGTTCAACCGTGGTGCTGCATACACTATGAACAAAGACGAAAAAGTCCTGAATACAACCTGGTTTGACCAGTCAATTGTTGATTTTGGAATGGATGTAAAAGAATCACTGACAGAAGACGAAGCCACCCAGTACAATGTAATCGCATTATGGAAATATATAGAAAACAACTCGAAAAAGCACGACCCAAAAACTCACTCAATATTTAAGATAGAACTGCATAACAAATTTGCATTCCCGTTTACTACGGTTGTGCTGGTGCTGCTTGGTGTCCCTCTGGCAATAACCCCGCCGAGAGTCCGCTATAACAGAGGATTTTTATTCAGCATTTTGATAATCTTTTTATACTATCTGCTCAGAGCGCTGTCGCTGTCTTTTGGAGAAAATATGGCGGTTTCGCCTTTTCTTGCAGCGTGGATACCTAATTTTGTACTCATAATTTTAGGTTCAATACTTTATTACAGAAAAGTTTATACAATCACTTAAGTTTATTATTTATAAAAGTGAACCCGTCATATAGTTGCATAAGGCGGGTTCTTTTTTTATTAGAATTAAATGTCTCAGCAGGCTGTGATACATTTTAATTTAGCGCAACAAAAATGTCTAAAAATAAGAAAGGCGGATTTGTAAATCCGCCAAACATTACTTAATTTTATTTTATTCAGGTTGTACTGTTAATTCTTCCTGCCGGTTATTATCATCAGGTCTTGGTACGCTTGCCTGAATTTCTGTAAGGACAAGTGTTGTATAGAAGAAAATAAACGGTAACAGTATAATTACAGGGTAAAATCTGGTATATACAACTTGAATCAAAACAGCGTTAAGTACAACAAAAATAAAGAGACTTACAATACAAATAAAATATTTCATCTTATTTTCTTTTATTATATTAAAAATCAATTTTGCATTAAAAACCGATGCTATTTTTAAATTCGTTGCAAATGCAATGTATATGGCAGGGAAAAACAAAAAAGCAACTAAAGCTGCAATTACAAAACAAATCAAGGTGGAAACAGACATTAAAACTTGAAGGTCAGCTTTCAAAAACAAAGAAATGACAATAGTAAAAACAATCATTAAAAACACCAGCACTATCGAAAGCAAAGCTACATAAATGACACATATTGCAAAAAGTTTAAGAGCTGCCGATAAAATATTTTTTATATTGCTCCAGCAAGGCAAATCCGCATCCGGTTTGTAGATTCTTGTATTAAGGTTCAAGACATTGTACCCGTTTCCGACAAAAGCAGCCAAAAATCCTATTATACTCAACGAATAAAAAATATATCCCAGATTTTCCGGTGCTATGTCTTTTATAAACGGTATTATTTGTATCATTGGATTTCTTGGAGCAACAAGATTACTTAATATTGATATTAGTACTAAAACGACCCCGACAAGGTATTTTGACCATAATTGTTTATCTTTGAACATATAGATAAAAGCGTTTTTTATATTCATTTTTTATTCCTCTACTAATTAATCATTAGCATAGTATCATCTTTATTTTATTCAAGAATCGTCTTTTTGATTTAAATAAAAATTGTTTGTATAATAAGTTATGGCTTATAAAAGAACAAAACTTGATGACAAGTGGAAGATATGCAGCTTTTGCAAATACATAAAACGCTGCGAAACAGGCAAAGGCAGGATAATTGACCTTGCTGACAATCCTGTTGCTTACAATGACATAGGCTGTTTTGACTATGAAATTTATAAAAAACAGTTTACAGGCAAACAGCTCGGGCTTTTTAACTAAAGATTTTATGCTTGACATCATGGTATGTGCTTAATAATATATATATACAAACCACGCAAACAACAGAATAATGGGGCGTCGCCAAGTGGTAAGGCAGCTGGTTTTGGTCCAGCCATTCCGGAGGTTCGAATCCTTCCGCCCCAGCCAATAAAAAGCTCTCGAAAGAGGGCTTTTTTATTACGGAAGGATTCTTCGAATCCCCTCTCTCAAATATGACATTTAGTCATATTTTGTCCATTTGTTACAAAATATTTTTATAACATTTGAGCTTTATGTCAATCTTTGTTATTATATAGACATACATTGTTATAAATGAGGTATTTTATGAACATATCATTAACACCGGCATTAGAAAAATTTGTACAGGATAAAGTTGCATCCGGGTTATATAATTCCGTCAGCGAAGTCATTAGAGAGGCTTTAAGAATGATGGCTTATAAAGATAAAATATCTCAGGAAAGAATTGCACAGTTAAATAAAGAGATAGCAGAAGGCTGGAACGATACAGTAATTCTAGACGGACATTCAGCTATGGAGCAGTTGATTAAAAAATATGAATGATTTACAACTTGAAATCACAAGTAAAGCATATAAAGACATTGAAATAATTTTGGATTATATTGCTAAGGATAACAAAACTGCTGCAACAAAATTTGGGAGATTACTTAACAAAGCATTTACCACTTTACGTAAACATCCTTATCTTGGCAAAACAAGGGACGATTTTACATATTTAGATGTTAAATTTTATGTTGTGAAAAAGAATTATTTAGTTATCTATAGAATAATTGAAAATAAAGCTATAAGAATATTAAGAGTTCTAACAACATATCAGGATATTTGTTCTATATTATAGAACTGAAATTTATTGTTCAAAATAATTAAACAATATGTTCATCCCCCTCTCACCAATATGACATTTAGTCATATTTGCTCGGCAGAGTGACACAGGCGCTGAAATTAAAATTCAAATGAATTAATAAAACGATAGCAAAAAATTTTTTTCACGGATTTTACACAAGTATGATTAGACTACATATTGATAAAGCAACAACATTTTTACCGCTTTCTCTTGCAAAAGGTACATTACAACAGCGTTTGCAAAAAGCAAAAGCGTTGAATTTAAAATTCTATGATGATTTACAGTATGAATACGTAAAAAGAGAGGTTAAACCCTCTGCCTTTAAACGTGTACTCAAAGAAACAGCAGGCTCAAAAATAAGAATCGATCTTTTTGATATGACGTCTGCAGAATTCTCAAAAGCAGCCATGGCAATACGTATTCTTGCAAATGAAAAAATTAAGGGCTTTTCTTTTTATCTGCCTTTTAACCCTGTAACCGGCAAAATTCCACAAAAAGCTCAATTTACTTTTCTGACAGAAACTCAAAAATTTTTTAATGCTATATTAAATCCAAAGTTTTTAACACGTAAAATTGCCGTTATAAATAAACATCCAGATCCGTCAAAAAAAGCTTTAGCGTTTTATTCCCAAAAACTCGAGGGTTCTGCAGTGTTAAAAAAAGAAGATTTACAGGAATTTTTGCTGGACAAAAAAGCTGATGAAAAAATAAATATTCTTCAAATCTTAAGATATGCATTAATTGAGGAAAAAGCACTTCAACAGGCAGCATATGATATAGACAAACACATTGAAAAAAAAGAACATTTAAAATTTGTAAATAAAAATTATGATTTGACTCCGTGCCGTTATGACGAAAAACTGGCATTGCTAAACGAAACTCTTGCTAAAACAATGAAAGAGGCAAGAGCAAAAAACGCCCGAAAATAATATTTTAATGTTTTTGCAAGAACTTTCCGGTCACACTTTTTTTGCAAGCGCAAATTTCTTGAGGCGTACCTGCCGCAACAATACTTCCGCCGTCATTGCCGCCGCCCGGTCCCATATCAATAATGTAATCGGCATTTTTTATTACATCTAAGTCATGTTCTATAACTATGACAGTGGCATTGTTTTCAATAAGACTTTGAAAAACACCGAGTAATGATTGAACATCAAGCGGGTGCAGACCTATTGTAGGTTCATCAAAGACAAATACAGTGTCTTCCTGTTTTCTGCCCATTTCAGAAGCCAGCTTCAATCTTTGCGCCTCACCGCCAGAAAGGCTTGGTGTGGCTTCGCCCAGTGTAAGATACCCCAGCCCCAAATCTTTTAAAATCTGCAATCTTTGTTTCACCAGGTTCAAGTCCTTGCAAGCCTCCAGAGCGTGATTTATATCCATCGCCATAATTTCAGGAAGCGAGTAAGCTTTATTTGATTTAGTTATATATTTAATATTTTCAGTCTGTTTGCAATATCTTGAACCTCTACATGACGGGCAGGTTACTTCTACATCCGGCAAAAACTGAACATCCAGGCTTATGCTGCCTGTACCGTCACATGTCGGGCATCTCAGCTTGCCTGTGTTATAGGAAAAATCACCGGCTTTGTACCCTGCATCTTTGGCATCTTGAGTTTTTGCAAAGACTTTTCTTAGTTCATCGTGAACATTTGCATATGTTGCGACTGTAGAACGAACATTTATACCTATCGGTGTCGCATCAATAAGTTTTACCTGCTTTATGCCTTGAGCTTCAATACTTTTTACATGTTCGGGAAGTCTTTTGCCTTCAATATGTTTTATCAAAGCAGGAATCAAACTCTCTAAAATCAAAGTTGTTTTGCCTGAGCCCGATACCCCTGTAACTACCGTGAGCCTGCCTTTGGGAATACGGACTTGCAAAGGTTTTACAGTGTGAATCTGTGTGGTAGAAAGCTCAATTGAACCTTTATCAAACATTTCCTGCGGTTGTATTTTAGGTCTTATATCCGAGGTTGCACTTCCTGCTAAAAAAGAACCTATTTTAGAGTTTTGGCTATTTATTATCTGTGTTATCGTACCCTGGTTAATAACCTCTCCGCCATCAGCACCCGATTTTGGTCCCATTTCCACAATCCAATCAGATTCAGATAGAATTTGCGTGTCGTGGTCGACAAGAATAACAGAGTTTCCGTCCGACACAAGGTCGTGCATTACATCATTTAACCCTTTTATGTTTGCGGGATGCAGCCCTATAGACGGTTCATCAAGTACATATAAAACACCTGTTGTTCTGTTTCTTACCGAACGGGCAAGCTGCATACGCTGTCTTTCACCGGTAGACAGTGTTGATGCAGCTCTGTCCAAAGACAAATACCCGAGCCCCAAATCCATAAGTCTTTTGGCTGTAACCTGAAAAGATTCGCAAACAGCTTCCGCCATAGGTCGCATTCTTTCCGGTAAAGATTGAGGCACTCCCTCAACCCATTTTATCAATTCAGCAAGTGTCATTGTACAGGCAGCATCCAGCGAAATACCTCTTAGCTTAGGAGCTCTTGCAGCTTCAGAAAGCCTTGTCCCGTGACAATCAGGACAAATATCTTCTTTCAAAAATTTTTCAACACGTTTCATGCCTGTTTCGTCTTTTACCTTTTTCAACGCATTTTCTACTGTATAAACAGCGTTGTAATAAGTAAAATCAATTTCTCCAGCCTGATTTGAGTTTTTAGCCTTATAGAAAATATGTTTTTTCTCTGCCGGACCGTGAAAAACAATGTCCTTTTCTTCCGGAGTTAAATCTTTAAAAGGAATATCCGTACGCACCCCCATTGCACGACAAACATCCGTCATAAGCGACCACATAAGAGAATTCCACGGAGCAACAGCCCCTTCATCAATAGTCAAAGACTCGTCCGGCACAAGCGTGGATTCATCAACTGTTCTGATTGTGCCGACCCCGCCGCAGCGTTGGCAAGCACCCTGGCTGTTAAAAGCAAGTTCTTCTGCTGACGGTGCATAAAAATGCGCCCCGCACTCGGGACAAACTAGCTCTTTTTCCGCAGCAACAAGCAATGTAGGTTCTAAATAATGACCGTTCGGGCAGCGATGATGCGCCAGACGGGAATACATAAGCCTTAAGCTGTTTAAAAGTTCCGTTCCTGTTCCGAATGTACTGCGAATCCCCGGTACTCCTGGGCGTTGGTGCAAAGCCAGAGCAGCAGGAACATACAAAATCTCCTCGACAGGAGCTTTGGGGGCTTGGGTCATTCTGCGTCTTGTGTAGGTCGATAGCGACTCAAGGTAACGTCTTGAGCCTTCTGCGTATAACACACCGAGCGCAAGAGATGACTTTCCTGAACCTGACACACCTGCAATACCGACAATTTTATGCAGCGGTATGTCAACATCTATGTTCTTAAGGTTGTGCAATTTTGCCCCGCGCACTAATATCTTATCAGGTTGTAGAGTGTTTGTATTTTCCATTTTTATTCTCTATATTATTTTTGTTTGTGTGTATCTTTTTAAAACATTACTAAAAAGAAATATATTTTTAATTCCCATCTAAAATTATATAATATAACCATAAAATTTAATAAGATAAATTTTCTAGGGTTCCGCAATAGTTAATAAATAAACATTGGCTGGTCCGAGAGAAAATTCACAAATTTTTGATTTGTGTACACGGAAGGATAAAAGCCTGGGAGACTAAAATCTCTCAGGCTTATTATATGTTTACATGTAAATTGAAAGGAGCAAAAAGTGCATTGGTTATATTTATTTGTCGCAGGGTTATTTGAAATAAGCTGGGCTGTGGGGTTAAAGTTTTCTCACGGTTTTACTCAGATTATTCCATCTGTATTAACGGTACTCGGAATGATAGCCAGTTTTTATTTTCTGGCACTTGCGCTTAAAAATCTACCGCTTGGTACAGCTTATGCAATATGGACAGGTATCGGGACTATCGGTACAGTTATATTCGGTATAATACTGTTTAAAGAACAGGTGAGTGCAATAAGGTTGTTTTGCATAGCTCTTATAGTATGCGGAATCACAGGCTTAAAACTTTTGACAAACTGATAAAAAATGACCGTGGTCGGTCATTTTTTACATCAGGTTAATTAGATAAGACAATAGCGGATTAATTGCCAAAAATATTCTCTTTTATGCGCTGCAGCTCATTTAAGGAATTTTCAAATAGGGTTTTGTCTATTTTTTTCAGATTATCTTTTATCTTGGAAACTATTGTATGGCTCTTGGGGTCGATTGATTGAATATCTTTTATAAACGGTTTTATTTTTTCCAATTCTTGTTCAGATAAGCAATTCCAATCAATTTTCTCATTCGTTCTGTCTTCCGTAAACCTTAAAAGAGCAACCTCTGCACATTCTTTATTAAAAGCAATTTCATCAAAACAGGAATCAATCTCTTTATCAATTTCATATTCTTCTTTAAAAAGATCATCTACATAATTATCCATAACTATGTTTCCGTTAACAAAAACATCTGTACCCAAAGGGGTATTATACCCGAGCCCCGTTTCTTTGTGAGATGCAAATTGAATAGTATCATTCTTTCCATCATTTAGAAGAGAATTTAGTGCAATGATTACACCCCTGCCATAATCAGCAGTTTCTGCCGCCATTACATTAACTGCTGCATTGTCAATGATGTTTTTTAAATGTTCCGTCGGTACAATACGGGATTTAAAATTTATTGGATTATTGTTGTTAAAGTTTTTAGACACAGGATTTATTGTCATAACATTTACCTCTCTATATAGAATGTTTTTATATTATAAATCATTAAAAATTTTTAAGCTATTTCATCACAATCAGAAATCTCTACTTTTTGAAAACTTTTTTTCAAGGCTTCAAAAGAGGATGTACCTTTTTTTAGCATTTTATCCATTGTCAAATTGCTGACATATACCGTGTCAGTTGAAGCTTTATAGGCAATCGATGTAGGAGTTTTTCCGTCTTTAAGCTGGGTATAAGGTATTGAATAATCCTGAAGAAACTGCTGAAATTTTGTATAAATATCCTGACTGCGTTTATTGTTTTTTGAACCAATTAAAACAGCCTGCAAATCTTTGCTGTTTAAATCTATTTTTCGTTTTATGTAATCAAATATAAAATAGAAAAAATGGTTTGATTCTTTGGACGGATCAAGATGCATAAGCATTGCCTGTTTTCCGTCTGTTATCAAGCAGGCGCTGCAGTCTATGACATTTGTTGTATAAACATCTTGAGCAAGTTTGCTTTCTGCAAGTGTCCAGGGATAATTTACGGCATTATCTCGTTTTATTGAACAAATAACTTGATTTAAGTTTTTTGCCTGCAGCGGTGCTATTCTTGAACCAAAACTTATATTCTGCATAGTTACTCTTTTTAGCGGGAATATCTATTATGGTTATCATAAAACCCGTAAAAAGTTTTTTTGCTATACAAATTAAAGTTGTTTTGACATAAGTTTTGATTTTTCTGCTGTTTTGTTAACTGTTTCAAAAAGGATATCTGATATGTTGCTTTCATTCAACACTTTGTTGCCCTCAGCTGTAGTGCCGCCGGGTGTTGTGACGTTAGTAATAAGCTGCTGCGGGTCAGTGCCGGATTCCAGAATCATTTTGGCAGAACCGAGAGCTGTCTGTGCTGACAGCAGGAGTGCTGTGTTATAATCAAGCCCGAGTCTTTCTCCGGCTTTTGCAATAGCATCAATAATATAGTAATAAAAAGCCGGACCTGAGCCGCTTACACCTGTGATAGCATCAATAGCGGATTCTTTGGCTTCAATAACTTTTCCAACGGAAGAAAATATTTTTTTGACTGTTTCAAAGTCATCTTCTGTTGCATTTTCTCCTTTGCATACTGCACTCATCCCTTCGCCTAAAAGTGCAGGGGTGTTGGGCATAACCTTTACAACACGGGCTTTTTTCTCAAGTATTTCTTCAACTCTTTTTGTAGAAATACCTGCTGCAATTGTTACAACAAGCTTTGAATCGTCAATTCTGTCTTCTATTTCTGTCAGAACTTCTTTTACGACAAAAGGTTTTACTGCAAGCAGGATAATATCAGCGTTGGCAGCAGCTTCACGATTATTATGAACCATTTTAATACCGAGTTCTTTCTCTGTTTTGTGTGCGCTGTCAAGGTTAGGTTCTGAGGCAATTATGTGTTTGTTATCAAAAATATTAGAAGCCAGCAGCCCTTTCATAATAGCTGTAGCCATTTTTCCGGCACCGATAAAGCCTATTGTTTTTCCATTTGCTTTTTCCATCTTGTGTAAACCTTTATTAAATCCTTAGTTATCCGCATTTGACAATCATCTATGTCTTATTTATCATGATATAACGCAAAAAAATTAATTCAAGGAGCAATAAAAATGAGACGTACATTAGAAGGAACAAAAAGAAAAAGACAGAACGTCAGCGGCTTCAGAGCCAGAATGGCAACTCCCGGCGGAAGAACAGTTTTAAACAGAAGAAGAGCTAAAGGACGCCACAGATTAGCTATACAGGCTAAAAAAAGAGCGTAGTTTTATAGTCTTTTAAAATACCAAAAAACGAGTTTTGCGATTTTTGCAGATTTTTGCATATTTTAAGCAGACTCGTTTTTTGTTAGCATACCAATACAAGAAAAAAGCCTTCTGAAATAATTTTCAGAAGGCTTTTTAGTTATGCATTAACCAAATTCAGATTAACGCTTATTTATTAGTTGTATCTCCAACCCTGATGGTAGTAATTTCCGCCTGCAGATCTTGTTTGAGTTTCAGAACCTGATTGAGCATCTTTAATCAAATCGATTAACTGCTGCATTTGTTCTGCTGTCGGCGGTTCTTGATTTTGAATCAAGGTTTTGATTTCGCTGACAAGACTTGTAAGTTCTGACATATCAACAGAAGAACCGTTACCGCCGCCTGATGTGTTAAGGTTAGCAACAAGGTTAACCAGTGTTTCAATCAATGCGTTCGTTCTTGTTAAATCAGGTTTTGTATTAACGAAGAAGTTTTCTAAATCTTCACTGGTTATAACATTACCTAATTTTTCGTTGATTTCATTCAAGATATCTGTGTAATCAGGAATGATTTCTTTCAACTGGTCAATTGTCAGGCTACCGCCTTGACCTTTGCCCATATTTTCAAAGATGGCTTGCAGTATTGCCTGCTGTTCCTGTCTTTGTTGTTCAGCTTTTTGCAAGTATTCAGTGTAACTGTCTGCATATGTTTGGAATGCTGTTTTGTTGACCATATTGTCACCGATTTTGGTGATTTCATCTAACATTCTGTTACCATATGTAGTAGCTGAATTCATATAGCTGTCAAACTGGTCTTTAATTGCGTTACCTGTCGAAACAATAGCATCTAAAGAACCCTGCATTGTTGCTAATTTTGAAAGTATTTCTTCGAGGTTAGCGTTAGTTTCAGCGCTGTTAGCGTTGCTCTGGTTTTGGAATTCTTTAATTGCATTAGCTATTTCTTGTAATGCTGCTGAATCTCCGCTTACATCGAGGTTAGCAACAAGGTTAACCAGTGTTTCAATCAATGCGTTTGTTCTTGTAAGGTCTGTAGAGTGAGCTTCAAGAGCAGCTTCAAGGTCGCCTACCGTAATCTGGTTGCCGGCAATATTGTTCAAGTAATCCTTGATTTCTTCGTACATCGGACCAAACATATCTTTAACTTGATCGATAGTCAATGTTTTGTCATTGATTTGCTGCAATTGAGCACCGATTTCGTCCATTTTTTGTGAAATTTCCAATGTAGTTTCGTTGTTTTGTTCCTGATTTTCAATTACCTGATTAAGTTTGCCGTCAATGCTGCCGACGCCATTATTGATGTTTTCCAATACATTCATAATTTCGTCCTGATTGCCTTCAAAGTTAGCATTAAGATCAGCAATTTGACCGGATATCTTATTGATTGCATCCAGTATAGCACCGGTGTTAGCTTCGATTTGTCCTAACAGATCAATAATCTGGTCTAAAGCTTCAGATGCTGTTAAGTTGCCCTGATTGATTGCATTGAGGATTGAATCAAGTTTTGCATTGAGTTCGGTATCACCGGCAGATGCATTTTTCATTTCTTCAAGGATTTCGCTTAACAGAGCGTGTTCTGTAAGTTCGCCTTCCTGATATTTTTGAATAAATTCATCGATTTTGCCAGCAAGGTCAGGGAACTCTGCTTTGATTTGGTCAACAGCATCTTTTAAGTTGTCGAGTTTGCCGTCTATGCTTGACAACAATTCTATAATTTGTGCAAGCATTTGTGATTCTGTAATTTGACCGTTTTCAAATTTTTGTGAAATATCATTGATTGCAGCCAGAATATCAGAGCTTATGCTGCCGTTGTTTTTAATTTCATTAAGGATATTTTCCAACATTTCTGATTTTGTTGAGTCACCGTTTTTATAATCGTTGTAGAAATCAACAACTGCGTTATAAAGATTTTTGTTTGTGTTGTCGAGTGATTCCAACAATTTTTCCATGTTGATAAGAGTTTGGTTTTGTTCGTTATTGGCTTGAATAATTTGGTCTAATTTATCTGCAGAGTCAGCCTGACCGTTAATGATTGCATCCAATTTTGCAAGAAACTCGGTATCGTTTGCGTTAGCCTGTTCAAGCAAAGCAACGACTCTGTACATTGCAGATTCAATTGACTGGGTTGTTCCGTCAATAGATTGTAAAATTGAAGTTATGTCTTTATTCTGATCAATTATACTTTCGACAAGGCTGATTAATTGCTTGTTGTCAGAATTCATTTCTTTTAAGTAATTCAGCATTTCCTGATTTTGGTTGATTTGCTGCTGCTGCAATTTCATGATAGCATCTAATTTTTCCAAAATAGCAGACATATCAACATCAACGTGTTGCTCTTGGTCAACGCAGCTTGATAATGATCCTGCAACTGCACCGGCACCAACAGTAGCGCCTGCTACTTTCATAAGTCCTAGTACGTAGCCGGCAAGAGCACTGTCTCTTAGTTTTGCCATCATAGTTTTTTCTTCTTCTGTCATTTCAGGTTCAACAGATGGACCTTTAGGAGCTTCTTTAGATGTTTTATTTACATCTGTTTTTTTAGGAAGCTTGTTGAAATTAATACCATCAATAGTCATGTAGTTTTACTCCTTTTTGTTATTAATGTTGTGGTGCCTAATAGAAATACTCTGAAGATTTTTATTTGCGCTTATTTTTAAAATATGTAAAAAATCTTTACATTTTTTTGCTAAAAAGCAGGAAAAACTTGACAAAAATTTTTACACTTACGTATTACTTAACTGCAATATCTTCAATTTCTATGAGGACTCCTTTTGTAGTTCTTTCACTGCAAAGCAGGATAGAGCCGTTTTATAACCAGTGAAATATTTTGCGGAATTGTTATTAAGTTCGGCAAAATCGCTCATCTCTTAAAAAAGCATGAAACCTTCACTAATATATAAATACCCAAATTTTCAATTTTTAAACATTTTTTATCGATTTAAAGCTAAAATGTGTAGAAATTGTTACAATTATTTTTTTATTCGCTTGTTGCAACAACTTCTATTTCCACAAGAGCACCTTTGGGCAGCTCTTTTACAGCAACACATGAACGTGCGGGTTTGTAATCGGTAAAATATTGAGAATAAACGTTATTAAATTCTGAAAAATCGTCCATCTCTTTTAAAAAGCATGAAACCTTAATTATGTTATTAATATCCATGTTTGCCGCTTTTAAGATATTTTGTATATTTTTAAAACACAGATGGGTCTGCTCTGTTACATTTCCATCAACGAATTTTCCGGTTTGCGCATCAATGGCAATTTGTCCGGAACAATACAGTGTGTTATTTACTAATACGGCTTGTGAATATGGACCTACTGGTTCCGGTGCTTCGTTAGTGTAAATTATTTGTTTCATAATCTAATTCCTTTATTTGACTATTTATCAGATATGATTTTGTATCCTGCACTGCTTATTGCATGTTTTATTTCACACAAATGGCGCAGGTTGCGTGTTTCCATTGTGATTTTAAGGTAACATTCGTTTATGTCTGTGTTTTCGCCTCCCTGATTGTGTCGTACTCTTATGACATTTGCTCCTAAATCCGCAATTATGCGGGAAACTTCTTTTAATTGTCCGGGTTTATCAAGCATTTCTATTGTCAAATCAGCTATCCTGCCTGATTTTAAAAGTCCTCTGTTTATTACTCGTGATAATATGTTTACGTCAATATTTCCTCCTGATACCACGCAAACAACTTTTTTACCATCAATAGGCAATTTTTTAAAGATTGCAGCTGCTACACTGAGTGCGCCTGCGCCTTCTGCAATAAGTTTTTGTGATTCAATAAGAGACAATATTGCCGTTGCAATTTCATCATCAGTTACTGTAACGATTTTATCCACAAATTTTTTGCAGTATTCAAATGTATGCTCACCCGGCATTTTTACAGCAGTACCGTCTGCAAACGTTGATACACTGGGCAGTTCAATACGTTCATTTTTTTCTATTGAATTATACATGCTGCCTGCACCCGCAGCCTGAACACCGTATACTTTGCAGTCAGGTTTTAGCATTTTTACTGTATATGCAATACCGGAGATAAGTCCGCCTCCGCCTACGGGAACAATTATTGCTTCAACATCCGGCAGTTGTTCTATTATTTCAAGAGCTATTGTCCCCTGTCCGGCTATTACATCTTCATCATCAAACGGGTGAATAAACTCAGCGCCTGTTTCTTTTTGAAATTTGACGGCTTCATTATATGCATCATCGTAAACACCGTCCACAAGACGTATATTAGCGCCAAGTTTTTTTGTTGCTTCTATTTTTGAGATAGGGGCTGTGCTCGGAATAAATATAGTAGATTCTATACCGCTTCTTTGTGCAGACAAAGCGACGCCCTGGGCATGGTTGCCGGCAGAGCAGGCTATTATACCTTTTTTCTTTTGTTCTTCCGACAATCCTGATATTTTTACATATGCGCCCCGAACTTTGAACGAGCCTGTTATTTGTAAATTTTCAGCTTTCAGGTAGATTTCATTATTTTTTGAAAGAGAAACGGAATGTATTAAATCTGTCTTTCTTATAACGGGTTTAAGAGTTTCTGCAGCTTTGATTATTTTATCTATGGTTAACATATATTATCAACTCCACCAAATCGAGTTATTACAATATAGCAATTTTTAGTTTTAATTGCAAAGATTTTTTAAAAGTATTTAAAAAATGAAATATTTCGTAAATTTATAAACAAAAACACTAAATCTCTGTTATTTTTTATGCTTATTAAGACAAAATATTAATAAATTTCAGCTTTTTATCACAATGATACAGGGCTTTTGGATTTTAAAAAAAACTTCATATAACATTATAAAAATATTTTATTGCACAAAAGAAGTAAATTTATCATAATTAAGAAGTAAAATAAAATTAAACACTACGAAACGAAGGAGTATGCTATGAGTACCTACATCCCCAAACCGGGAGTTGAGCTGTCAAAAGAAGAGATTAAAAAACTTATTGTTGAGCACAAAGTCAAATTTGTAAGACTTCAATTTGTTGATATAAACGGTATGGTAAAGAATATGGCTGTGCCTGCCGGTCAGATTGACAAAATATTAAATAATGAACTTATGTTAGATGGTTCATCTATAAAAGGTTTCAGAAGCATAGAAACATCAGATATGTGTTTTCACCCTGACCGTTCTACTTTCGCCATATTACCGTGGAGATGCAAAGAAGGCGAATGGAACGTTGCCAGAATAATTTGTGATATTTATAACTCCGACGGTACTCCTTTTGAAGGCTGTCCTAGATGCAACTTAAAAAGAGTAATCAAAGAAGCTGAAGAGATGGGCTTTGTAATGAATGTCGGACCTGAGGCCGAGTTCTTTTTATTTAAAAAAGACGAAGACGGTACTCCGACAACTTCCACTCACGATGCCGCCGGTTATTACGACGTTGGTCCTGATGATAAAGGTGAGGACATTAGAGCAGAAATTGTTGACAATCTCGAACGTCTGGGCTTTGAGATAGAAGCCAGCCACCATGAAGTTGCAAGAGGTCAGCACGAAATTGATTTTAAATATGCGGATGCTCTTACTGCTGCTGATAATATCGTTACTTTTAAGTATGCTGTTAAGGCTTGTGCTGACAAAAACGGTTTACACGCGACATTTATGCCTAAACCAATATACGGTATAAACGGCTCGGGTATGCACTGTAATATTTCTCTTTACAATATAAAAGAAGGTAAAAATGCTTTCTACTGTGAAGATTCTGCATACCAGCTTTCTAAAGAAGCGCTTTATACAATAGGGGCAATTCTTGAGAATGTTAAAGACTTTACTGCTGTAACAAATCCTACTGTTAACAGTTACAAAAGACTCGTTCCGGGATACGAAGCTCCTGTATATATAGCGTGGTCGTTGTCTAACAGAAGTGCACTTATAAGAGTTCCAGCCAAAAGAGGTAATGCGACAAGGATAGAACTGCGTTCTCCTGACGGTTCTTGCAATCCTTACCTTGTTATGGCAGTACTTTTAACTGTTGCTATGGAAGGTGTAAAAAATCAGGTTAAACCGCCGCTTCAAACAGAAGAAAATATTTATGAAATGAGTGCGAAAGAAAGAAAACGCAGCCATATAGATTCTTTGCCAGGTAGTTTGAACGAAGCTCTTGCTTTAATGAAAAAAAGTAAAATAGTAAGACAGGCTCTGGGTGAACATATCTTTAATGAGTTTGTTATGGCAAAAGAAATTGAGTGGGACAGATACAGAACAGATGTCTCTCCGTGGGAAACAAAAGAATATCTTGAAAAATACTAAAGATACTAAAAAGGGGCTTTTCAAAAGCCCCTTTTTAGGTTTAAATTTATCCGTAAGTTTTTATCACATTTTCGAATATATGGTATACACAGTTGCGATAATCCGTTGCAGCGGGACTAGTGTTAAAAGCACCGTCATAGTGGCGTTCACATTTTGTCCAAGCATCAGAGCCGCTCATTTGTTTTGCGTGCATCATAACTTCGTGAGTGTTTGAGTATGGTGAAAGCGGGAATATATCATGCATCTGCATAAACGAAGGTAATTTTTCCCCGATGTTTCTGTAGCCAAAAAGACATGAGTTAATTCTGTTTAACCTTTGAGGATAAAAAATACCGCCGTCATCGTTGTCATTAGATACTTCAGGACCGCCGGCATATTCACCTGACCAGCTTTGTTGTTCAGATTCCCATCTTACGCTGTTAAAATCATCAGCTTTTCCCCAGTCAGTACCGGCTGTAAATCCCATTTCTTTGTAATCATATCTGTTGTCGCATTTTTCACCAATAAAGGACAAATCGTGTCTTCCTGTTTGTTCTCTTATTTTGTAAAGAATATATCCCATCTGGTTTTTGTTAGGCAAATCGCCGACACCGCAGTATCCGCTTCTGTCAGTGATATGTTTTGCACTGTCGAAATATATTGCATCAAAACCGAGTTCTATTCCCCACACACAGGCGTCTATAAATGCTTTTTCGTGGTCGTACCAGTTGAATTCACGCCCTTGAACACGCAATTGTCCGGCTGAGAGAGGAATTCTAAAGCCTGTTTTAAACCCTAACAGGTGAGCCATATCATTAAAAGCTTTTACCTGTTCATCAGCCCCCATTTTACCGTACAGACCATCCGCTGTAAGAGTTTGGCTTATTCCCGTATGCAGGTTAGCACAGTATAGCGAACCTGCGTCATCATAGCCGTCACCGTTTATACTGGGATAAAGCTGAGAAAGAACTATACAGTTAGCAAATGAGTTCGGTGATGTCGGTACAGCTCTTATCAATTTCATAGTATTAAGCAGACCGTCTGTTAAACGATTGCTGTTATTATCATATTTTGCAAGTACACGCGGATTTATTTCAATATAGTTTGCGCGTCTTCCCCATTTATCGCCAAAATTAGGCGAAGGGATGTAAGGAGGTATTCCCGGATACTGATTATCAGGTTTAATGAGTGTACACAGCGACTGGATAGTCTGTTCGGGTGTGTGCTTTAAAAGTTCAGCAGGATGTGCATTAACCCATTTTTTCATCCCTACTTGATATAGGTGGTCTTTTGTCCAGTTGTCCTCATAGACATCGTTTCTGCCTGTTGAAATCCAGAAAAGTTTTTTCAACGGCTGAGGGTCGCCATAATATCCTTTAAAAGAAACAAGCGATTTATTCAACATTGCCCTGTTCATATCAAACAGTGCAAAATTGTTTTTTATGGACGGCTTTTCCCTAATGATTAACCCATTCCCCTTAGATAAACCAGTGTTGTTATAAGGTAATCCCAGACATGCCGAATTTAATGCAGTAATTTGTATTGGCATAATTCTAGTAAAACACAAACAAAAAATTTGTCACTAGTTATTATCTGAGTTTTTCGCACTAATATTATATTACCAGCCGCTGAAGATTTTTTTGAGCCCTTTGCCTATGGCTTTTGCTGCATTTGCAATACCTTTACCGACAGCTTTAGCTGCTTTGGCAACGCCTTTGCCGAGAGCTTTAGCGCCGTCAACAATGCCTTCGCCAATTGCCTTAGCTCCTTTTGCAATACCTTTGCCTACAGCGGCAACAGCCTTACCAACCCCTTTAATAGGCTGCCAGATAGCGTTGCCTATGCCTTTGGCGAATGTTACCAGACCTTGTCCTATATTTCCGTTGAATATCTGTTTCCAGCCGTTAACCAAACCGCTGCCGAAACTTTTTACGCCGCCAAATACACCGTTAAGCAGATTGCCCACACCGCTTACCGTACCTTTTGCCATATTCCATATGCCTATACCTAAACCTTTACAGGTATTGCCTATATACCCGCCAACCCCGACCAGACCTTCAAAGCCGCCTTTAATTGTACCGCCAAGCGCAATAAAAGGAGATTTCATAATGCTAAAAATACCTGATGCGGCATCTTTGAGGTTGTCATAATCGCCTTCTTCAATTTGAACATCGCCTTCAGAGTCTTCTGACGTGTATTTTGCAATAAATTCTGCATTGGAATATAACTCCTCAGAGCTGACAATGCCATCCTGGTTGGCATCTAATTGCAATATATCTGACGCAGATAACGCCGTACCTGTAAATGGATTTAAAATGATTTTGTCTGACATAATACCAATTTCCCTGTTAATATTGGTATCGGCAGCTTTAAAAAAAAGTTTAGTATTTTTAAATGACATTTTTTTGCATTTTCTAAAAACCCTGATATAATTGGTTTTTAAATAAAAACTCGAATTAACAAAACTTTACAATACGCTATTATATGAAAATTGCACTTATCTTGGTTAAATCAAAAGTCTACGGTTTTAAAAACCGTTCAATATTTTTTAAAAGAATGCCTGATTGTTCTACGCTGGGGATGCTGCACGCAGTTATAAAAAATTCTTTTCCTGAAATAGAGATTGAACTGTATGATGAAACTGTTGAGATTGTTAAAAAAGAAAAAATCGACGCTGACCTTATAGGTATTTCTGCTATCACTCCTTGTATAAACAGAGCATATGAGTACGCCAGATATTTTAAAAACAAAGGCAAAACAGTTTTTATCGGAGGTGTTCACTCAACTTTAAACCCTAAAGAAGCAAAACTACACTGTGACAGTGTGGTAGTCGGGCTGGCTAATGATACATTGCCGGCTCTGATAAAGGATTATGAGGAAGGAAAGCTTCAGGAGTTTTATTATCAAGATAAAAATATGTCTTTTGAAAATATGGTATATCCAACAAGGAATATATATGCAGAAAAGAGCTTTTTCGCAGACGAGTTAAATATGGTGCAGGCAACTTTCGGGTGTATGAATATGTGCGGATTCTGCGTGCAGCCGTATGTTTGTCTCGGGTATCATAAAAGACCTGTAAGTGATGTTGTTGAAGAAATTAATCGGATAAAAGACGATTATATCGAGTTTTACGACCCTAATCTGGCAAAAGATAAGGAATATTTAAAGCAGTTGTGCACTGCGATGATTCCTTTAAAAAAACGCTGGTTTGCTCCGATGACAATTTCTGTCTGTTATGATGAAGAGCTTCTTGCTTTAATGAAAAAGTCAGGATGTTGTGAGATATTGATAGGTTTTGAGTCGGTAAATCAGGATTCCGTAAAGTCAATTAATAAAAAGTTTAATACTGTTGAGGATTACAAAAACTGTGTAAAAACTTTGCATAAATACGGTATAAAAGTAATGGGCAGCTTTGTACTGGGCTTAGACGGAGATGACAAAAACTCTTTTGAAAAAATCCTTGCGTTTGTAAATAACGCTCATATTGATTTTGTAAGATATACAATTAACACGCCATATCCCGGAACACCGTATTTTGAACAGATGAAAGAGTCCGGCAGAATTGTTGAGACCAACTGGGATTATTACGATTGCAGGCATTGTGTTATTAAACCGGCTTTGATGAGCAAAGATGAGCTTGAAAAAGGGTATGATTTATTGTGGCATAAGACTTACGGCTTTTTTAACATAATAAAAAGACTCAACTACGGACAGTCCAAAGTGAAATTTTTAAAACAGGTGATTGTTAATTTTGTTTTTGGTGTTGTTTATAACTCAATGATGTTTAAAAAATACTATTAATTAAGGATTCGAATAGATTTTTGCGGGTTTAAAATTATAGTATGAAAAAGATTTTTACACAGTTTATATTAATATGCTTTATTTTAGTGCAAACATTTTCTGCCGCATCTGCTGCGGAAAAGCTGCCTGATCTTCCGAACTTACCTCCGGAGTTTGATACAGTGCTGCCGCCTGACGGGGTAGATGTTTTTTCTCCGTCAACTACGCCTTCTCAAGTTACACCGTCACAGCCTGCAAAGACAACGACAGCACAACCCGAAAAAACTGCCGCTCCGCCAAAACAGACAGTGACCCAACCGAAAAAATCGACTCTTACACCTGTTAAAACAGTTGATAAAACAACGACAGTACAATCTAAAAATAATTCATACTCTTCCAATACTTCAAATGAGGCAAACACTTTTATTGTACCCAAGGGGAAAAAGTTCCATGTTAGACTGCAAACAAATATCTCAAGCAGCACACCTTCAGGCAGCAGAGTAAGTTTTGTAAACCGTTATCCTGAAACTTCAAAGTACATAACAATTCCATCCGGTACTGTATTTAAAGGCAGGGTTAGTGATTCACATCCGCCGCAGCTGACCGGAAACGGCGGTTTGATTGTTATAAACGTTGACCAAATGGTTTACAACGGCAGAACTTACGAAATAGATGCAAAAATCAGTGTTGCTAATGACAAACATATATTTTTTAATAATATAAAAGGCAAAAGAATGTATTTAAGAAGCATTCCTAAATCCATAAAACCCGGAGCAAGCTTCTTTAAAAAGATGTGGAGAAAAACTAAAAATCTTGCAAGAAATGAAAACGGTATAGAGATTATACTCACGCCTTTTACTTTAATAACAGGAACGGTAGTTTATGTAGTAAATCTGGTTTCTTCGCCTGTTCTGGCTTTATTTTATAAAGGCAAGTCCATTACTATTCCAAGCGGTACGTTGTTCACTATTCAATTGAGAGAGGATGCCGTTATCAGAAAATAAAAAAGCAAAAAGCCGTTAAACTTTTTGCTCTTTATTGATTTTAGCTTATTACACAGTTGTTAAGGTATTCAATTGTGTTTAGTTTGTTTTCGTATAAATATTTTAAAAAATCGAGATGTTCTCTGCTGAAAGATGATATAACAAGATTTATTTCAAAACCGTCAGAACAAAAAGGTTCATAGTCATAAATTACATAGCTGTTATATTTGCTTTTCCATTCTTTGCGGTCAATCTTGCAGTTATTTTCAGCGGCAACATCTTCCAGCCAGGGCAGTATTTCTTTGCCGACATTGTTAAATTCCAGTTGATGGCGCTGATTCAGCCCATCTATATACCTTTCAGTAAGCATTATAAGACTCCTCTCTAAGATATCTATTGATAGTTTACGTTCCTTTTGCTCAAGTTAAAATATACCAATGTACAATTGTTGGTTGTAAAAAAGTATTATCTTTATAGGGTTAGGGTTTTGTATTATTAACTTTTGCTCAATAATAACCATGATGTGTTATGATTGTCGTTAATACAGCGGGGGGATACATCAGTGCAAAAAGAAGCAAATTCATTGGGGTTAACCAAAACAGAATATTTTTATATAAATGATAAAATTCTTCTTGAATCAGGAGTAGAGTTCGGTCCAATACAGGTCGCTTATGAAACTTACGGCGTTTTGAACGAAAAAAAAGACAATGCAATCCTGCTTTTACACGCACTGACAGGTGATGCTCATGCAGCAGGTTATCATGATGAAAATGATAAAAAACCCGGATGGTGGGATGATATGGTTGGTCCGGGTAAGGCTTTTGATACAGACAAATATTTTGTAATTTCTTCTAATATGCTGGGCGGCTGCTCCGGAACAACAGGACCGTGCTCGCTGAATCCTGATACAGGCAAACCGTATGGTTTGAGTTTTCCGGTAATAACAATTGAAGATGCTGTTAAAGTACAAAAAAGGCTTGTTGATTTTTTAGGGGTAAAAAAACTTATAGTAGCCGGCGGTTCTATGGGTGGAATGCAGGCGCTTGAATGGGCTATAACGTATTCTGATATGGTTGATGCAGTGATAATAATAGCTTCAACAAGCAGATTAACAGCGCAGGGGATTGCGTTTAACGCTGTAGGCAGGAATGCCATCCTCTCTGACCCGTATTTTAACAATGGTGATTATTACGACAAAGAAAATCAACCCGAAAAAGGGTTGTCAATTGCACGTATGGTTGGGCATATTACTTATCTTTGCGAAGAATCTATGCATAAAAAATTCGGCAGGCGTTTTCAATACAGCGACAAGCCTAATTTTGACTTTAATATAGATTTTCAGGTAGAAAGCTATTTAGAACATCAGGGGCGCACTTTTGTCGAGCGTTTTGATGCAAACAGCTACCTTTATATTACAAAAGCTGTTGATTACTTTGATTTGGCACAAAAACACGGTTCTTTAGAGTCTGCGTTTGAAAAAACCAGAGCACGTTTTCTTGTTATGTCTTTTACATCGGATTGGCTTTTTCCGACTTCTCAATCAAAAGAGATTGTGCATGCTCTGATAAAAGCCGGACGAGATGTATCATTTTGCGAGATAGAATCACCCTGCGGGCATGATGCATTTTTATTGGAGTTTGAAACCCAGACCAAAATAGTTAAGAGTTTTCTTGCGAAAGGAGCACAGAATGTCTGATGTATCGGAAGCTTTGCATTTAAATTATACAGTTATTACAGATATTATTGAAAATAATGCCAAAATTCTGGATTTAGGCTGCGGAAACGGAGAACTGCTCAAAATGCTTGTTGATAAAAAGCATTGCAACGGTATAGGTGTGGATATTAACCAAAATAACGTTATTGCAAGTATACAAAAAGGTCTTTCCGTTATTCAAGGCGACATTGACGAGGGGTTAAAAGATTTTTCCGACAACGAATTTGATTATGTGATATTGAACCAAACGCTTCAATCAACAGAAAAACCCGATTTTGTTATAGAAGAAATGCTCAGAACAGGCAAAAAGGGCGTTGTAAGCTTTCCTAATTTCGGTTACTGGCGCGTAAGATTCTATCTGTTTTTTAAAGGCAGAATGCCAAAATCCAGAATGCTGCCTTTTTGCTGGTATGATACACCGAACATTCACCTTTTGACGGTTGAAGACTTTTTTGACTTTTGCAAAGACAGAAATATAAAAATTACAAAATCGGTTTATATCAAAAGAGGAAAAATCAGCAAAAACCCGTTCAACAGAATTTTAACAAACCTTCTGTGCGAGGAAGCACTGTTTGTGATAGAAAAGTAGCAAAAATTGAGCAAAAGAACTTGCCTGTACCTGACAATGCCGAACCATGTGTACATTTGAAAGGTCAGCTTCTTTTATTTGTAAAATTTTTATGTAATCTAAAATAACTTGGCAAGATAACAGCACAAAATAAGCCAGAAATGTTGAACCTCGGCTTTACACAAAAACTAAGGCAAAGTCAGCCTATGACATATTAGCGTGTTTTGACTTTGCGGATTTGTTTAAATACACCCCTCCGGCCGCAATTGCAGCAAGCCCCAGAGCTATAAATACATTCTTTTTATTAAACAATGCAGCCCTGCTTGCCGGTTGTTCCGTCTTTTTTGTTACCATTTCTATCACTTTAGCAGTTGTCTTTTCTACTTTTTGAGCGGCTTTGTCAAACACTTTTTTGACAATGTCATCTTGCTCTTCTAACACTCCGCCTTTATATTTTGCGTCTGTCAGAGTGTTTTTGAATGTATCCAGACGTTTTGTCATTAATTCAAAATAAGATTTTTCAGCTCCCTGCGAGTTTTGGGAATATTCCTGTGTTTGGTTAACAAGTTTGTTAAAATAGTCAAAAGCTTTTGTGTGAGCTCCCTGATAGTCGTTCATCAACCATTTTAGCTGAATTTTACCGAGTTCTGTTTTTACAACCTGTTCGCTTGGGTCTGAAAAAACTGTTTTAAATACCTTTTCTGCCTCGAGAGCATCCTGTTTCTTTTGGATTTGCGCTGTATCAGCCGGTGACATTTCCATATTTTCCAAAAATTCAATCATTTTTGTGTGGTAATTATCTGATTTTGCTTTCAGATAATCAGTAACAAGCTGTTTCGGATTCTCTGCTTTATTATGTTTAATATAGTCATAAATAGTACGGAATTCAAAATTAGAGGCATTTGATTTTATATTCAAATGCGGGTTGTCCGAATGATTCTTTATATCCACAACAGGTTCGTTATTGTAAAACACCGCTCTGAATTTATCTTTTAACGGTGAATTAATCTCTTGTCCGTTTTTGATGAAATTTTCGTCAATGAAGTCAGATGAAATGTAACTGCCGTTATTGCGCAAAATATTAAAAGAACCAAAATCAATAAATTTTGCTTTATTATCATTTGAAAGGATTATGTTTCCGCTCTGCAAATCACTGTGAGCAATACCGTTAATGTCCATATTAAATGTTTTAGCCATAATATCTGACAGATGCTGTGACGTTAGTTTTGTTTCGAACGGATGGCTGCCGTTAAGGTTTTCCATAACAAGGTAATGTTTGTCATATTTGTTAATCAAATCAGCAGGTTTTACGGCAAGTTCCGTATCAATATCCTGCATTCTTTTTAGTATGTGGAATTCTTTGATATTATTATTGCCTTTAATATCGGCATAAGGTCCTTTGTCTCTGGGATTAGGCGCTTTTAACCCAAATTCATCGCTGATTTTGTAATATTCACTTTGAAAACCTTTGCCGTTTGCATCAACCTGATGCGAGTTAATTCTGTCAATGAGATTTTCAGCCTCCTGCCTGTTATAAAAACCTTTAAAAGAAACAGGTTTGGCTTTAAAATAATTTGTTTGTGTTTTTTCAAAAACATCTTGTGTTAAATTTGAAGTTTTTCCCAAGAAAGAAGTATTCCATGCCGACTGTTGGTAATGTCTTTTTTGGCGGACATTACCGTAATCTTGCCGTGGCAATACGGAAATAGATGCAGCTCTCATATGTCCAAGTCCCCTTTTGTTAAATTTTATTATAAAACAAATTTTTATTTTTGTGTATTACTCTTGTAACATTTTGTAAAACAAAACGAATTAATTCTTTTAATCCGTTATATTTTTTTTTATTATCAGAAAAAGTATTGAGGTTTGCTGTGTTTATTAATCCAATAAAATTTAATATACATCCCTGTAATTCTATATCTTTTAAATCCGGAAAAACTGCTGTATTTACTGACTTTGACAAGACATATACTCCGTTTTCGCATGTTGAAATGTGTCAGGATAATGCATTGTCAGAAGGCAGTGAAAGACGATATTTGTTTAATGATTATTTTCAAAAAATTAAAGATTTTTCCGATACTGCAAAAGGTAAAGTTTTGTTAACAATTACTACAGGAAGAAATGCATCCGAATACCAGTATGTTGAAAAAAAGCTTAAAGACAAACACCTTAACTATTTTTCTCCTGATGCTCTTATTACAAAAGACGGCGGAGACCGCTTTGTAAGAACGCAAGACAGTTGGAAAAAAGATACAAATAAATCTGAAAAAATAAAAAATGAAACCAATGGCTGGGATTCTTTGCGTGTAAAAATTGCAATTAAAGATATCATAAGACAAGAATTTAAAAATCCTGTGTTCATTGAATCAGGCGTGAACAGAACTAAAGATGATTACGGCGAGATTTCGCTTGAGGCGCAGTTAGACAAATTGCCGCAGGATAAGGCAAAAAACTATGTCTCTTTTACGCAGGATGAGGATAACGCAATAGAAATAGCTTTTTCCAACAATTTGCCGACAGAGCGTATTAAAGAAAAAATAGAAGATTATTTGCGCAGCAACGGTATTAAAGCTGTTGTAAAACACTATCCCCAGGATTATAACGGATTTTGTCCGCAGATAATTAATGGACAAAAGGAAATAATCCCCGGTAATAAAATGTTTATAAAACCCGCTCCGGATAACAAACAGATTACAAAACTCTACGATGTCAAAAACGCATTAAAAAATGTTGTTCAAAACAATACTAACGATTTGATTATTGCCGCCGGCGACGACAGTAATGATGAAGAAATGCTGAATCCTCTTAATTATCTTGATATATACGGTATAAAGATTAACAAAGAAATTCCTGCACCTGTTTTGTTACAAGACGACAGAGTGCTTGATGCAATTGCAAAAATGCCTTTCTGTTCAATAATTGTCGGCAGCAGCGAAAGGCTAGAGCACCTGAGAGAAATGGACAGGCATCTGAGAGAAAAAGGCATAAACAAAATGATTTGTATCCCTGATTCTCTTGATAAAAACAACGGCTTTTTAAATGCCATAAAAACAGCTATGTATAACTATGCTGAACAAAACCCGGAATACTCTTATGAAATGGGCATGGATTTGTATACATCATTGATGGACGGAGGTTCAATATGGTCTTAGAACTTCCCTTTGAAATGGAATTTATTTTGAGCCTTACATACCGCTGTAACCTAAAATGCTCTATGTGTACGCAATACGGTGAAGGCTTTAAAGAAAATGCCCCTAAAGATATGACTCTCGAACAGTGGGAATCTTTTTTTGAATCAGTATCCGATGTAAATCCAAAGCCAAAAATGCTCTTAATGGGCGGCGAACCGTTGTTGTATAAAGATTTTGACAAACTTTTTGACTTGACTCAAAAACACGGTTTTAATGTACAAATTGTGACAAACGGCGTATTGCTGGACAAATATCTGGAACAAATTTCCAAAACCGATACAACCATAACTATCAGTCTGGACGGTCTTGAGCAAACTCATGATTCAATCAGAAATAAAAAAGGTACGTTTAAAAAAGTAATGGAAAATATTGATAAAATTGAGGCGTACCAAAAAGCAGGAAGTAAAATAGAACTCTGTATAAACTGTGTTATGCTGCCAGATAATGTTGATGAACTGGCTGAGTTTTTAAAATTTATACAGCAAAAAAATTTAAAAACCCTTACTTTTCAGCATCTTCAATTTTCTTCAGGTGAGTTAAATAAACACACAGACCTTCAGTGGAGGCAAAGATTAAATAAAGATTATGCCGGAGGGCTTATTCCGCCAAAACATTATAAAATAGACAAAGATTACGTAAATAAACTTACAAAAGCCATTGATTCACTTAAAGATATCTGCAAAACTACTGCTTTTATTTTTCCCGCATTAGAAGATGAAGAAATCGAAAATTATTACCTTGACAAAAATCTTGATGAAATCCGACCCGGCAGAATATGCACTACTCCGTGGGTTAATCCGACAATACATTCAAACGGAGATGTATCTAATTGCATCGGCAATATCATAGGTAACATCAATACAGAAGATTTTTGGACAATATGGAACAACGAAAAAGCTAACAGTTTAAGACAGGCGCTTTGTAAAAACGGTAAATTTACAATATGTGCAAAATGCTGCAACTTTTATAAGGGCAACTTCATTTATGCACAGGATAGTTTATTGCAGGTCAATGACAAACTGCTCAGCCTTCCTGATGAAATTAATTACATAAAATCATCTAAAAACGGTGTATTTATATTAGACAAATACAGGGATAAAACCTCAAAAAATGCGACACCTGTTATACCTTTGGAAACTTTTACCCCTGCATCTATGAGACATCTGCAAGATACAGAAACAATTGTCGCAAAATTCAGCGAATTAAAAGGAGCTTAATATGAAAATAAGTAAAATTTCTCCACAAACCGTAAAAAGAACAAGAGCAAACTCTCAAAACAAAGAACAGGATTTAACCGGCTTTGGTATTAATGAAAATAAAACATCTGTTGAAACGAAGAATGCGTCAGACGCAATAAAAAGTAATTTCCTTTCCGGAATATCTTTCAAAGGTCAAACTCAAAATATTATACGTAAACAGTATGGTACGGCAGGTGTTGTTGCTATAGGCAGAGAACCTACTTATAATGATTCCCAGTACGGAACTATGGAACAAAAAATAGGCGAAAGCCGCTGGAGCTATGCAAATTCTTCTATTGAAAGAACAAATAACAATTATACGACAAACAGAGTGTACTTTGCCGATCCGGAAGAGGTTGTAAGCGAACAGACAAAACACGATCATGATTTTATTGTTTACGACAACCAGCCCAAGTACCCGCGTCTTGAAGAGGTAAAAGAAAATTATTTTAACGAAAACCGCAACGCAAATAACTACGGTCAGAACTTTAAAACTCTAGCTGAGTATTATTACAGATTAGAGCTGGCTGATAAAAAAGAACTGCAAAAATTGATGGAAGAAAAAGCTAATTTTCAGCACGAATATGATATTTCCGCAGATTATAAACACGACCTTGACGAAAAAGCACAGGAATACCCGTGGCAATCTGAGGATTTGAAAAGAGATAAAGAAAAGGCTGACTATTTCTACAGCATGAATTCTGAAAAATATAACAGCCTAAATCAAAAAATAGGTTATTATAACGACAGGATAAATCATTCCAAAATGCAGCAGCGCAAGGCTATAGAAGCGTTTAAAATTTTTGATGAAGTAGGGCTGATGTTTATGGACAGAGATAATGCCAGAAATCAAATTCAGTACAAACAATACTGTATGCAAGACTCTCAAGCTGCGATAACTAAAAATAACAAGCTGTTAAATGAATTCAGAAAACAAAAAGCAGATCTTGAAAAACAGATTAAAGTCGCTAAAGAATGGAAAGACCTTAATGATGAAAAGGTCAATGCTCCAGAAAATGACTACAGTCAATTTAGTTACAGCATTGCCAGAGAAAAACGTGAAGAAGATATAAGAGAAAAAGATGAGGCTAAAGTAGAAAGCCAAAGAGTTTCTAAAAAATTAATGGTGCTTGAAGACCGTTTAAATAAGGTTAATATGAATATAAAACATGGCGAACAGGCAAACCACGAACATCAATTGCTCATTGACAGGTACAGAAAAGTCCTGCCTGAATTAGAAGCTAATTTTAAATATAAAACAGAAGAAATTAAAAAATTCTATCCTAAAATGGAAGAATTCTATAAAAACAATATCGAAGAATGGCAATACTAAATCAGTTTAACTATTATCAGATAAAACCTCAAGATTGTTTGAACATTCCGTTCAAACAATCTTTTGCAATGCTGCAAAAAATTCTCGGTCAGGAAAAACTTGACATAGCTTTTGATATTACCCATAATTATCCTTCTCCTTTAGCTGGGCTAAAAGATACTAAATGGTGTAAAACCGCAAAAATAATCGGCATAAACCCCAGATTAACCAAAACATTCTGGGGTATAGTAAAATACGCAATGACTTTTCCTGAAAACTGTATACACATTATGCCGCTGTGGACAACCGGAGATAGGGGAAGCCTGTATGTTCAAACCTCGTGGCGTTTGAATGATGAATTTTTAGCCCCTGAGTTGTGCGAAATGGGCTATAAAACACCACAACAGCAGCTTAAGCTGATTGTTAATGTTCTGCATGCAATGGGAAAGATTGTTGGCTTTGATGCGTTGCCTCACGTTGATAATTTTTCAGAAATCACTTTATTGAACCCTTCCTTTTTTGAATGGGCAAAATTAAACAAACAAAAAACATCTCAGTTATTTCCTCCTCAGGTTGACTACAACACTATTTATAAAGAGGTCGAAAATATAATCATAAAAGAAATTTCTGCCCCGTCCAATCTTTATGAATTAAATGAACAGGAAAAAGATAAATGGATATTTCCCCAAAATTCAAACAGGACGTCAATAAGAATAAAGCTGATGGAAAAAATAAGATATGCAGGACTTGAACCGCTGCCTGTGACAGAACATGCACCTATGCGTCCTGTTATGTTTAAAAAGATTGAATCAGCAGGTGATACAAATTGGGCTGTTTTTGATGTAAAAGACCGTTCGGCTTCCGCCAAAGTTATAGGCTGTATTACACCTTACAAGTGGTATAAAATCGACAATAACGGCTATCCGCTCAAAAATGCCGCAGAGCAAAAAGTTTGGTATTATTTTAGCGGCAAAATATCGGAATTTCAAAGAGAATACAACTTTGACTTTTTAAGGGCTGATATGGCGCATAACCAGATTTCTCATTCGCACAATTCAGCGGATAAAAATGAAAATGAAAAACAGGAAATGTGGTCATATTTAAAAGACAAAATAAGTAAAGAAAAGCCGTATTTCGCGGTTTTGGCGGAAGCTTTTTACAACACTTATTACATAAACGGCATCTCCGATATGATTAACAAAAAAGCGGATATAGTGCTGGGCAATATGAATTTTCAATACCTGAATAAGGAATATGTCGACACAATTGATGATTACCTGAACCCTTTCAGAAAAAACTTTCCGTTTTATCCGTGTGTTTGTACATTTTCAAACGACGGTGATTTAAAAGAACACTCTAAGTATTTCCAATCGGAAGAAGCTGACGAATCCAGATTTTTTATTTCGATGTTTTTAAACCTTCCATCTTATACAGGTATCGGCTATGAAACCAAAACATTGAATCCCCAAAAAGAAAATGAATTTTCTAACGAATATGTAAAAATCCAAGATACGCCTTATGAATGGGGAAATAATGATATCCTTTTTGAACAAATTACAGCAATGAGAGTTCTGTATGCTCAATATAAATCCGTTATTGAACAGGCTCATCTTGATTTATTATCATCTGACAACGAGTCTTCTCTTGTCTGGATTTATTCAATAAAAAATAGCCCAAAATTATTATTTGCTGTTAACTTAAATCCGGAAAAACAATCTATACGTTTTAATATGCCGGCGGATATAAAAGATGCAAAAATGATTTACACTAATTCTCAGTACGATGAAATTTGTGCTGATGTGCAAAATAAAAGCTTTGAAATAGAAAATATTTATATAGGCGAGTGTGTAGTGTTTGAACTTGAAGCGTAATTTTTATATAGTCAACTGTATCAGATAATGCCAAACCTGCCAGCCAAGAGACTTATTGGCATCTTGAGACTAATACAGTTGTAATATTAAATAATGCGTCATCCTGAACGAATGTGAAGGCTCTTATCGGTCCTGTTATTTCTCGCCATACCGGTCATATTCTGAACACCATCAATCCTTGCACCCCAACCCGGACAGATACTTTCAAAAATCAGATGCTATTTGAGTACTAGTTATATTTTTCTCAGACCTCTTAAAACAGACTCAGCTGGTTAGCGCTATCTTTTATTTTTCGTTCACGCTCGTATTTTGAAAGTGTTAACAAATCCTCTTCGATTTTTGCAAGAAAAGGAGATATTTCAAAATGCTCTGTTTTTCCATACAAATGTCTTTTCAAAGCCCTGCACAAAAACAACCGCTGTTTTGCTCTTGTCATACCGACATACAACAGTCTTCTTTCTTCTTCAACTTCTTCAGTTGTTTTAGCTTTTGCCAGAGGCAGCAAACCGTCTTCAAGACCTGTTATAAATACATTCTTAAACTCCAGTCCTTTAGAGGAATGCAATGTCATAAGAGCAATCCTGTCAGCACGTTCATCAAGAGTATCGGATTCTTTTAGCAGAGATACCTCGTGAAGGAAAGCGCTGCGGGTAGTATAAACCCGGGCAAGTTCTTTAAGGTAGTTAAAAATATAATCTTTTATTTTATCTTTAAATCTTTCAATCTGCAGTGCAACAGGTTCTTTGTCGTTTAAAGCTTTTAACAAATCGCGTACAGGCTTTTTGTCGCATAACAAGTCATCAGACAGCTGTACAAAAGGCATACCTGAGCGTTCCAGAGCTTCAATCAAACAGGACAGCTGGGCTGAGGTTCTGTACAGTACTGCAAAATCTGAAAACGAATAGTTTTCCTTTTGTCCGTCCGACCTGTCAGAATCGAACGAGAAAAAGCTGTTTCCGCCGATAAGGTTTTCTATTGTGCTAACAACAAACTCTGCCTCTGCTTTGTCTGTAGGTGCGGTGTGTATTGTTATTTTGTCATAAGTCCGGGCACATTTTGACACAATATTAAAACATTCAATCATCTGGTTTGACGCGTTGACAATAAAACCGGATGAGCGGTAGTTGTTTTTAAGAGTAATAATTTCCGCAGACGGAAAATCCTCTTTAAATGTATTAAAATACTTTGCACTCCCCCCTCTGAAACCGTAAATGGACTGATTCGGGTCGCCGATAGCAAAGATATTTCCGTCAGAAGGGACAAGCTGTTTTATTAATTCATACTGATTTTCGTCAATATCCTGATACTCATCCACAAAAATATACCTGAAAATCTGTCTGTATTTTTGATTAATTTCCGGATATTCATTGAACAACTTAAGCGTATAAGTGATTAAGTCGTCAAATTCCAGCGTATTTTCCGGAAGCTCGTTTTCTTTGTACAAAGCTTTTTCCTGCTCGCTTATTACATTAAAATCCTCTGACAATCCGGCTTGAATATGATTTTCTTTAAGCAGTGCCAGACACAAAGAGTGAAATGTATGAATATTTATCAGCTCTGCGTCTTTTCCCAAATTTGTTTTCAGGCGTTCTTTCATTTCCTGTGCTGCTTTGCGGGTGAATGTCAGGGCAAGAATATTCTCCGCGGGAATATTTTTATCTTTTATCATATGCGCAATGCGTCTTGTCAGTACGGTTGTTTTGCCCGAGCCAGGGTCTGCTGTAATCAGAATTTGATTATTTTCGTTCTGAATTGCAGCTTGCTGAAATTCATCGAGTTTATTGCTTTTTAAAGAAATTTCAGGATTATCTCTATCTGTATTTATTTTAAATTCTGTTGTTGAAACAGAATATTCCTTTTTGGTTTCTTTCGGAGTTGATTCAGGAATATCAATATTAAGTTTTAGGTTTACAAAGTTTTTTTTTACAAGTTCGTTATCTTCAAATAGCTTTATAACCCCGTATTCTCCGTCATATCCGGCATGTTTTATTACTTTGCCGGCTCTTAACCTTGTAAGCGCTTCTGCAAGCAGCAGCGAATCTTTTTCTATCTCATCAGTTGGCACATTTCTTAAAATATCGAGTTCAGAGCCGAACTTGTGTATCAATCGTTCATACTCTGCATTGAGTGATTTGCTGGCTGTACCTACCTGCATAATTTCTGACAGAATTTCAGCAAGAGGCACAAGGCTAAAGACCTGCCCTGCCGTAGCCGGTTTAAAGTCAGAATTTTCATCTCTGTCCGACAGTTCCATAACACGATTTAAAACCCCTATTGTCAAAGGCTTTCCGCAAACAGGACAAATTCCGTTGTATTTTTTTGTTTCTGACGGTGTCAGGCAGACATTGCACTTTCTGTGACCGTCTTCGTGGTATTTGCCTTCTTCCGGGAAAAATTCCACCGTACCGACATATCCGTCACCGGTTTTTAGCGCATTCATAATACTGAAATAATCAGGGTTTGTATCAAAAACAGTTGCTTCTCTAGCCAGTTTTGCAGGCGAATGCGCATCGGAATTAGAAACAAGACGGTACTTATCAAGTTTAGAAACCTTCCAGTTCATTTCAGGGTCGGAGGAAAGACCTGTTTCCACTGCAAATATATGTTCTGCTAAATCACTGTAGCAGTCTTCTATGGAATCAAATCCTGATTTTGACCCCAGAACCGAAAACCAGGGTGTCCAGATGTGCGCTGGTATAATATAAGAGCCCTCGCCTGATTCTAAAGCAATTTCCAGTAAATCTCTGGAATCCAGTCCCAGTATAGGTCTGCCGTCTGAAACAATATTACCTATTGCACCTAATTTGCTTCTAAAATTTTGTGCAATTTCCATATCCGGCGTAAAAACTACATGGTGAACTTTGCGTGTTTTATCCCATTTTTTATAGATTGTAGAAATTTCAACGGATAATAAAAATCTTACCTGCGTGCCGTTTGGGAAAAGCTGTTTTTCTATCTCCGGCTTAAGCTTAAACACTCCGTTATCAGCGGGAACAAGCTTTTCCTGTATTTCTTTAAACCATGCCGGATGGGTAAAATCCCCCGTAGAGATTACCCCTATTCCTTTTTTGTGCGCCCACAGTGCAAGTTCTTCAAGATTGCAGCTTTTGCTCGTTGCTCTTGAATATTTTGAATGTATATGTAAATCCGCGTAAAAAAACATTTAAAAACTCCGATACTCAATTGATTTTATTATATTCTCTCAATGTAAAAATTATAAAGCAAAAACATTGTGTTAAAATTGTTATAACAAACAATTTTAACAGAGGATTTTATAATAATGCCCAGAGTTTATATAGGAATGAGCGCGGATTTATTACACCCGGGACATCTTAACATTATTAACGAAGCAAGAAAGATTGCAGGAGAAAACGGAGAAATCATTGTAGGGCTGCTTACTGATAAAGCTATTGCAAGTTACAAAAGACTGCCTTATATGACATTTGAACAAAGAAAAATTGTAATCGAAAACGTAAAAGGCGTGACGCAAGTTGTCGCACAGGAAACTCTCGATTATGTACCGAACCTGCACAAAATCAGACCGGATTTTGTGCTGCACGGCGATGACTGGAAAGAAGGCGTTCAGGCACAAACCAGACAAAGAGTAATTGATGCAATGAAAGAATGGGGCGGCCGGGTTATTGATATACCTTACACAAAAGGCATTTCTTCAACAACACTAAATCAGGTTTTAAAAGAAATCGGTACAACTCCTGAAATCCGCTGCAAAAGACTGAGAAGACTGCTTGCCAGCAAAGATATAGTAAAAATTTGCGAAGCCCACAACGGCTTAAGCAGCTTAATTGTTGAAAACACGAGCGTTGTAAAAGATAACCGAAAATACGAATTTGACGGCATATGGATATCCTCGCTAACCCAGTCTGCAGCTAAAGCAAAACCCGATATCGGATACCTTGATACAACATCCAGATTAGAGGGGCTTAACGACATACTGGATGCGACCACTAAATCCATTGTCTATGATGGTGATAACGGCGGTCCTCAGGAGCATTTTATCTTTACCGTAAAATCGCTGGAAAGACTCGGTGTTTCGGCAATTATTATTGAAGATAAAACCGGTTTAAAAAAGAACTCACTTTTTGGCACGGAAGTTGCACAGGAGCAGGAAAACAAAGAATTTTTTGCGCAAAAAATTAAAGCCGGAAAACAGGCTCAGGTAGGCGAAGATTTTATGATTATTGCACGTATAGAGAGCCTTATTCTTGAAAAAGGACTGCAAGATGCGTTAGAGAGAGCAAAAACTTATATAGAAGCAGGTGCTGACGGTATTATGATACATTCGCGCTCAAGCTCTTTTGACGAAATCAAAGAGTTTGCAAAAGAATACAACAAATTTGAAAACCGCAAACCGCTTGTTGTTGTTCCTTCTTCATACTCTCATGTAACAGAGGAGGAACTTGTTGAAAACGGAATAAATATGGTAATCTATGCCAACCATCTTTTGCGCGCAGCATATCCGGCTATGGTCAATGCAGCAAAATCAATACTCGAAAATCACAGCTGCAAACAGGCATCAGAGGATTACTGCATGAAAATAAAAGATATTATAACATTGATTCCGGGGGCAAAATGATTGAGCCAAAGGACTTTTTTAATACATTGGTAAACAACGGTGCAGACTTTTTTTGCGGAGTGCCCGACAGCCTCTTAAAGGACTTTTGTGCTTTTGTTGCTGATAATGCAAAACCCCAAAGTCATATAATTACAGCTAATGAAGGCAATGCAATCGCTCTGGCTGCAGGACACTATCTTGCAAGCGGTAATCCTGCCGTTGTCTATATGCAAAACTCGGGAATCGGTAACTGTATAAATCCTCTGCTTTCCCTTACTGATGAGGAAGTCTATAAAATTCCGCTGCTTATGCTCATAGGCTGGAGAGGAGAACCCGGGATAAAAGATGAACCCCAGCACATAAAACAGGGAAAAGTTACAGATAAAATACTAGACGCGTGTTCAATAAAATATGCTGTTTTACCGCAGGAAACAGGTGAGGCTGTGCAGGCTGTTAACAATGCCTGTAACTATATAAAAGAAAATAAAAAGCCGTTTGCTCTGATTATTAAAAAGGGAACATTTGCACCTTACAAACTTCAAAATAAAAAGGATAACGGTTTTGACTTATCAAGAGAAGAGGCAATAAAAATCACAGCACAAAATCTTGATAAAAAGGCAATTATAATTTCCACGACAGGGCAAATTTCAAGAGAATTGTATGAATACAGAGAGTCAGCCGGACAATTGCACAATCAGGACTTCTTAACAGTCGGCTCGATGGGACACGCAAGCTCGATTGCTCAAGGGATTGCCCTTGAAAAAATCAACAGAACGGTTTACTGTTTTGACGGTGACGGTGCTTGTATTATGCACCTCGGTGCGTTACCTGTAATAGCCAAAACAGGACTCAAAAATTTTAAGCATATTGTGTTCAACAATCAGGCTCACGATTCTGTGGGCGTTCAGCCGACGAGTGCTGATTTCATAGATTTTAATAAACTTGCAAAAGCCTGCGGATATAAAAACGTTTTTTCTGCTTCAAGCAAAGAAGAATTAAAACAGTGTCTTGAAAAATTAAACACCTGCGACTCGCCAGCACTGCTTGAAGTAAAAGTAAAATGCGGTGCAAGAAAAGACCTCGGCAGACCTAAAGAAAAACCGCAGGAAAATAAAAATGCATTTATGTCATTTCTGCAGGAAAATATTGCTTATGAAGGCAAAGACTCCTTAGCAAATATAACTGATATTTTAAAAAAACATAATGCAAAAAATATCCTGCTATTTACCGGAAAAAAATCTTACGAAAAAATAAAAGATAAAATAGAAAAAAATCTTGAAAACATAAAATTCACAATCTATAACGACATAAGCCCCAATCCTAAAGCGCAGGAGATAGACACAGCTTTAAAACTTTTGAACGGTTTTGATTTTATAATAGCAGCCGGCGGAGGCAGCGTAATGGATTTTGCAAAGCTTTTCAGGTTTTGCTATGACAATAAAATTTCACCAAAAGAAGCTCTTGCTTTTGACAATGCAATAAACCGGACTCCTCTTCTTGCAATACCGACAACAGCCGGCACAGGGGCGGAAGCAACAAAATTTGCGGTAGTGTATGTTGACGGAATAAAACACTCTTTTGAACACGAATACATGCTTCCTGATTATGCAATCATTGACGGCAGCCTTGTAAAAGATAACCCTAAGTATCTGAAAGCCTGCTGCGGCGCTGATACTCTGTGTCAGGCAATAGAATCATACTGGTCTGTTAATTCAACAAAAGAAAGCAAATATTACGCTAAAAAAGCAATGGAGCTATGCAGAGATTACCTTGAAGAATATGTAAACTCAACAGAAGAAACACCTGCTCAAAAAATGGCGCAGGCAGCTTTTTACTCAGGCAGAGCGATAAATATCTCAAAAACTACCGCAGCCCACGCCCTGTCTTATAAAATAACAACGGACTATAAAATTCCGCACGGGCACGCTGTTTCGCTAAGCATTGCAGGATTAATGAAAGAAAATGAAAAAGCTCAAAATGTTACTGATTCCAGAGGGGCAGACTATGTGCGCCAAACAATTGCAGAAATAAAAAATATTCTTGCAATTAAAGACATAGACTGCTATTTTGAACAACTGTTGAAAAATATCGGGCTTGAGCAGGATTTAGCAAAACTTGGTATAATTGATATCGACACTGTTGTGCAATCAGTGAACACAGAACGACTCAAAAACAATCCTGTATTAATCAGTGATTTAAAAAAATTATTCAGCAAATAAAAAATAACGGGGGAAGAATGTTTTTAGATAAATTTATTGAACAAATACCAAACAACAAAAAAGTCGCAATATTTGGAACAGGAGAAATAGGTATTGCTATTAAAAATTTTATAGTTAGCAACAGACCTGATTTAAAAATAAATTTTTTCATAGATTCATTTAAAAAAGGATCTTTTGACGGTATAAAGATTATTAATTTAAAAGAGCTGGAAGAAAATAAATCTTCAATCGATTATGCAATTATTACTACAAGAAACTTTGCACATGATATTATTGAAATATTTAAATTTCTCAATATCTCGTACCTTCTTATATCCAGAGGAATAGAACAAAATATTAAAGCACAACCGTACGAAGAAAAATTCAAAGAGGCTTTAAATATTTTTGAGGACAAAACTGATAAAGATTTATACACTCAGCTGTGGAACGCATACAGCGGCATAACAAATTATGAAAAAATCGAAGAATATGTACAAAAAAAATACAATATAAGCACACTTGCACCGAGAAGAAATTATCAGGCGCAGTATATGGATTTTATAGTTAAAGATGAGATAAAAACAGTGCTCGATGCAGGTTTTTGCAATGGTATTCATTCTCTGGCATTCAGAAAACAGTTAAAAAATATGAAAAGACTCTATGCTCTGGAGCCAATGTATGAAAAATTTAAAAATGAAAGCTATGATTTTTATATACAAAAAGAAAATTTTGTTACGATAATCCCTATGGGACTCTGGGACAAATGCGGCGAGATAGAGTTTTTGGAAAATACTTCTCAAAAATCTGCCTCAAGAGTTAAGGGAACAAAAGACTCCGCTGAAATCAAAATAAATGAAAAAGCAACAATAATAAAAACCACAACAATTGACGAAATAAAAAAATCTTATAATATAGAAAAAATTGATTTTATAAAAATGGATATCGAAGGCGCTGAACAACCTGCTCTCGCCGGCGGACAAACAACAATAATCAATGACCGTCCTCAATTGGCTATTTCTATATACCATTCATTAAATGACTTTGTGTCTATTCCTTTGAATCTGAATAAAATTCTTAAAAACTACAAATTCCATATAGGACATTACAGCTACAACCACTGTGAAACTGTTCTTTATGCGATACCAGAGGAACTTTTAAAATAAAATATGGATTATCTGAATTTTTACAAAGACATAAACCTTCAAAAGCAGATAAACAACCTTGCTAAAAAGTATAAAAACAAATCAATTGTGATATACGGTGCAGGGGTAATGTCTTGTATCCTTTTTGAAAACTTTGACCTTTCAAAACTCAATATAACAGCAGTTTGTGACGCAAAATATAAAAAAGCTTCGACAGAAACATTCTGTGGCTTTAAGACTATTTCTCCCTCAGAACTGGCAGAATATGACTTTGATGCAATATTTATAGTACTTAGAGAACACGAAAAAATACGTCAAAATATTAAATACAATCTGTTGATTAATACCAAAAATGAAGACAAAACCGTACAAAGCTTAATAAATTTGCCGCTGTCTTTTATGCTCAGGCAAATAATGAGATAAAACTATGACCGACTACAAAAAATTATACAAAGAAATAATCAAAGAATATAAAGAGTTTTACAAAACCATTGATGCCGGAAGCCTTAAACCTGCAACAGGGCAGCTGAGAGATTATCAGCTGAGAACGCTGGAGTTTTGTAAAACTATTATTAAACAGCTTGATATATTAAAGCTGCCATACTTTCCGATAGGCGGTACATTAATAGGGGCGCTTCGCCATGGCGGTTTTGTTCCGTGGGATGATGATTTTGATATCGGAATGATGAGAGAGGATTACATCAGATTTTTGGATTTTTGCGCTCAAAATTACATATGTATTCCTCCTGAAAAAATTTCTTTTTCCAAAAATAACAGGACAACTGTTTGGAACGAGTATTTGAGAAAATATCCCAAACAAATTATTTATTCCCAAACTCCTCATCATACTCAGTTAATTTACGGTACAAACATTGATGACTGTGTAAACATTGATATTTTTGCACACGACTATTACAGTCCGGATATAACGATTGGCTGGTTTAAAAATTATATTAGCGAAATAAACAAGAAAAAATACAACAAAGACAATTATCAAAAGATTTTGTCTTTCTTTGAAAAAGAAAGACAGACAAATACCGTATTTGTTGAAAAAAGTGAGCGTATATATTACGGATTGGACAATATAGACAATTACATATTAAAACACAAAGACTTTTTTACGTATAATATGATTTTTCCTCTTAAGAAGGTAAAATTTGAAGATACTGAAATCTCAATACAAAATAAGGGATTGGAGTATGCCCAGCTGCAATATTCAAACTGCATGTCAATGCCTCCGGATATAGAAATTTCACCGCATATAAATTTAAGAAATGAAAACATAAACTGTTTTCATTTTACAGACAGAAATTTTATAAAAAGGTGGCTGTACAGGTTAATATTTTTTATCTGTTTCAGGCATGTGACAGATGAAAACGAAGATTACAAAACACTGGTAATGAAAGAGTGCAAGCATAGAATTTTTTCTAAAAACGAAGAAGAAATTTTCAAAGAGCTTTACGAAACAACAAAACAAAAATTTGAGTTTTTAAAATCAATTGATAAGTAGTTTTCTTGACTTACTGTTAGTCAAATATTGCTAATGTTTTATAATGATAATATTTGATTATGTGTTTTTTATTTTGGTTTCAGCGGTGTTTTAAATTTTTGTAGGTGCTTAATACAAAGAGTATATTATTTTTTTACACCTGATACTCCGTTTTAACATTAACTAATCCTCACCACAGGCTCGC
>CASFCQ010000009.1 GCA_949293185.1 uncultured bacterium | reverse complement strand
AAAAATCCTCCAAATAACTAGCAAAAAAATTGTCTTACATGGTTTATAATGAATATGTGGAATGTGGAAGAAAAAATTTCAGGGTGTGAATTATGTCTGACGAAATGAACATTGATGCGTATATTACCTCGCCGTTTTCAAAAGATATGCAAAAACAGCGTGATGCTGCTTTAGACAGCGCAAGGAATATCCGCAAAGTTACGGAAACTCCGGAAGAATACCGTATCCGTATGGCTCAGCAGGAGCAGGAAAATTTCCAGCGTTTAAAAAACGAAAACACTGACGTTTTGCGCCAGAGGCTGGCTAACCTTGATATCTCCAATATTGCAACAAAAAACCGTTCCGCAATTGAAGCTATGATTGCAGAAGCCCAGTCAATAAAATTCTTTGCACTATACAATCACTACAACATGTCAGACATTGACTTTACCACCCTAGACAAAGTTATAAAAGCAGGGCAGCTTCGTTTGCAGGGGCTTAAAAAAGGCGAGGACAAAACAGATATCGGAACAGGCATATATGCCGACACATACAGAAAAGCAGCAGACAATGGCGATGACCTTCTCAACAAGCTTTTAGGAAGCAGCACAAACAGTTCTTCCGGCAGCACATCTTCTATAGGCAGTTTGCATAAAAAAATTTAACAGGTAATAGAAGTCTTATTTAAAATTTATAAATAACAAAAATCCAGCTATATGCCCAACAACAGTATATGGCGGTTTAAAATATTCGACGAAATAATAAAAGTACTATGGATATGATATGGTACGAATCTTTAAACAAACCCGCACTCACTCCGCCGGATTGGGTCTTTACTCCGGCATGGATATATTTATATGTGCTTATTTTTCTTGCACTGTTTACTTTTATCTATACTAAAACCGATAAAGATAAAAAACTCGGATACTTTCTTTTTGGCATACAAATGGTGCTAAATTTGTGCTGGACACCGGCATTTTTTTATCTGCAAAATATAACAATGAGTTTTGTCATAATAATTTTTATGCTGGTTTTTGTGTTTATGACAACGGCAGAATTTTACAAAGTATCAAAAATTTCCGCAGCATTGCTTGTCCCGTATTTTTTGTGGGTATGTTTTGCCGCATACTTAAACTACGGGATAATGTACCTGAATACCTTATAGCTCAAGCCACAATACACCGTAAGGTTTTACTCTGAGATGCATTGTTTTGTTTTTAAGCGACAGGTTAACCCATACATTGTCATCATTGACAAGATTTTTCAGCACTCTTATATGCCCGTTGTTTTTCAGGATTATTTCAACCGGCAACGTAATTTCAGCAGTAATCTTTTTGTCTGACAAATTGTTAACAACAAGAATCTGCTTATCCTTGTCTTTTCTTATATAAGCAAAGTTAGCCGGCAGCTTTGTGTTCAGCAAAATAAACTGACCGCGAGACATAACAGGCAGCTCTTTTCTTAGGTGAATAAGATTCTTAACCTTTTTGTACACCTTGCTGTTAAACTCATAATAATCTTTAGCCGAGCCGTAGAAAAGTTTATACGGAATTTTCCCCCTGTGTATATCTCTGGAGTCAAAGTAACTCAGGAGTTTTGATTTTGTTTTTGCTTTCTTTTGCAAATCTTTTCTTTCCTGCTCGATTTCTTTAGCATTTTTAAAGTTATTTCTTGCACCTATCTCATCACCGTAATAAATAATCGGAACTCCCGGCAAAGAAAGCAAGATTGAAAAAGCCAGCTCGATTCTGTCAGGGTCATTATCAAGGAAGTTAGCCAATCTGCCGCTTACACCAAAGCCTTTTCTAAAATCCGCACCTTTTTTAACAAGGTCATTATGGATAATTTCTCTTATCTCCGGTGTAACCATCTCGAGTGTAAGTTCATCATGAACCCTCAAAAACATTGCCCACACAGCAGATTCGGGAATAGCAGGAGTTTCTTTGTTAGCTTCAAAGAAATATTTTTTATCCTGAGTAATCAAACTCGCCCATATTGCAGGCATGTACGGAAAATGATAAGCTATCTGTGCTTCATCAGTCCTTTTAAGATTTTTTGTTTTATCAGCAATTTTTAAATCAACAGTTCTTTCTTTACCAAAATACTGCAAAATATCTTTAGGATGCTGGCAGGCTTCCACCTGAATAACGGAAGACGGAGCTGTAGCTTGAATATAATTGCTCAACAAACGTATTATTGCATGTGTTTTGGGCTGGTTTTCCGCATTTGTACCCGGTTCTTTTGACAGATACGGTATTGCATCCATACGGAAAATATCAATCCCCATATTACTCCAGTAACTTATTGTTTCCAGACAATAATACAAAACCTCAGGATTTTCCCAGTTTATATCAAGTTGGAACGGATAAAACGTGTGATAAAAATAGTAATCTTTTCCGTTTATTGTAACTTTACGCCAGTGATTTTCAGTATTTTCGGGAAAGATAAGTCTGCGTTTGGAAACACTGCCGTCTTTTTCAAAATACTCAACGACCGTACCGAGTTTTTCGTCCTGATATTTTTTATAAAGCGGCATTTCATCCGTAACCACAAAGTAATCCAGTTTTGACAGGTCGCCTTTTTCTATCTGTTTAAACCATTCATGCTCCTGTGAAAAATGGTTCAAAACCAAATCCGCTTTAATTTTAAAACCTGACTGTTTGGCTTTTGTTATAAAATCCTTGAACTCCTTCATTCCGCCTAAATCCGAGCGCACGTCACGGGGATTTTTTACGTCAAATCCGGAATCCTGCATCGGAGAATCAGCAAACGGAAGCATATACAATGTTGTTACACCAAGATCTTTGAGATAGCTGAACATTCTTTCAGTATCTTTAAAAGTGTTTTTTGCCTCATTATTAGTTACGCCGAACTGATCGGTATAAAACATATAGATAATTTCATCTTTATACCAGTCATCAGAACGGTTTATATCATTTTTCTTTAACTCTGCAGGACGGTTTTTAATTGCCTGTGCCGCAATGTCTGTAATTTTTGCATAAATTTCTTCACAGTGTTCTTTTCCATAAATTTGTACTATCGAAGCCTTTATCTCAGCTTCCAGCTTTGCAGGAATAACAGGCTGATTAACAGCTTGTGTTTTGACAGCTGCACTATTTTGCGCTGCAGCCTTCGCTGTTTGTATAGTTTCTTGGGCAAATACAATATTTGATGTTAAAAATGATGTGAGAATAAAAGAGGTAATTAATTTTTTCATTGTTTTATTTTATTACACCCGTAATTTTTTGTATAACAAAAAGAATATAAAATTAATAATTCTTATTATCTATTTTATGCCCCTACAGATTGGAACAAAAATACAAAAAATTCAATTATCCAACTAATCTAGTGTTGCAGTTGCCGCCTCGATTATATTAATCATTACCTGATACAAACTTACGCTTAAAGCCGGTCAGTTATTGCATCACATGTTAATTAATGTATCAATTTTATATCAAATATATAACAATAGATGAAAAAAATCATACAAAAGTATAAAATGATATTATGCGTATCGTCAAAAATTATAGTGATTTGTCTTTAAATGAAGACCAAAAATTTTTTGCTGAAATCATCAGAGATGAATTCGGCTACGATACTTGCGTTGAAGATATAAAAAATAAAGAATTTCTGATTCAATACAACAAGCCCAGACATAATTTCACCATATACACAACAGCATACCCCTCTCAGGAAGGGATAAGAATGCTTGCATGGAAACGATAAAAATAATTAATATAAAAAACCGGTTAATTGCTTAACCGGTTTTTATTTTTAAGGTTTATTTTCTAATCCATCGGAATTACAAGGGATTGCCCGATTGATAATGAATTAGGATTAGACATATTATTAGCTTCCATAATTTTTGTTATTTTGGAAGGGTCATATTTTCCGTAGAATCTGACTACAATACCGGCCAATGTGTCACCTGATTTAACAGTATATGACTCGGGAGCTGCTGTTTTAACTTCTTCAACAGCTTGATCAGCCGGAATAATTGACAATTTGGCAGGTTTTTCAGCTTTCACTTTTTTAACAAGCTTAGGAGATTCAGCGTTGTTATGTTCATTGATAGCATTAGAGCTAAAACTCAATAACGCTGTCATCAAAAACATGCATAGCGCACCTGCTATAAAACCTGTAATCAAGTAAACTCCGGGAGATTTTTCCTCTTTTTGGTTTACTTTAAAATTCTGCCATAAGACATCGAGTTCTTTTTCTTTTGCAGGTCTGATGTATACATCAGGTGTACGGCTTTCAAAAGAAGTATTTTGTGATTTTGCTTTTAATTCTTCTAACAAAGCCATTTTTTCTTTAGAAAGGTTTGATCTGTATAATGTTGAACTTTTCATGCGACCTCACTGTTTCTTTATACTCTATATTAATAGCCTGATAAACTTAAAGTCAAGAAATATGGTAAGATGTATTACATTCCTCAATATATTTTATATTACAAATAATAAATAATTTTATTATAAGCTCAAAACTCCCTGCCTTTGCATTATCAGAGTTTTCTTTAAACACATATTTTTATATATATTCCCCAAATTTCATCTGATATATTCGCAATAAAACTTAAAGATACATTTTTTTGCTAGTACATTTAACCTAAATACGACATTTAGTCTTGTTTGTTCTGCTGAGTATGCAGCGCTCATACAATTAGCAACAAAAAAGGATTGTACAAGAAGCTGACAATCCTTTTTTAAATTTTTGTTTTCGGCTAGTTTATAATTATGCAGCCATATCGCCTTCAATTTCAGAAATCAAATATTTAGCAACCCATTCAAAATCTTTATTTGTTTGAGCTACTTTTTTGAGGCAATCGACTGAAGCTTCGCCGATTCTGATTAAAGACATTGCAACAACACCTCTGACAGCGCCTTTTACTGTTTGTAATTGTTCAACAAGAACAGGAACTGCAGCTGAACCAACATTAACGAGCATGTTTTCGATTTCTGCTTTGCTTTTGTTATCTGCTGTTTCTAATTGTGTTAAAAAGTATTTAATAGAATCTGCGTGCATCTTTTTTCTCCATGTATTTTTCTTATCGTTGTACACATTATAAAGCAAATTTTTACCGAATCTTGATTTCTTTATCTAATCTTTATATCTGTATAAAGATTTTTTATACAAACGGGATTTCTGCTGCAGCGCAATGGATTGCACCCATGTTCTTAAAGAGTTTTTGGGTTAATTTTTCATCAACAAAATAAATATTTTCTTTATCAATATATGGGGCAACACTTTCTATAAACATATTTTTTGTACTAAAGCCTGTTTTTTGTTCAATTTCAGGAGTTATATCCAGAGTCTTGTCCAAAAGCGAAGCATTAGTAATATAGCCTATTTTGCCGTCATTCTTTTTGTAAGCAATTGCATTTATAAAATTGTTTTCGTAAAAACTTTCCAGCTCCACACCCAATGTTTTGTCATGGTCTTTTTTAAAAGTTTCAAGCTCTATAAATTTGTCGACCACGGCACGCACATTCGCAGAATCATTTTTACTCATATTCTTTAATGTATTAATATTATTTTGGAAATTATTTAACTGTTCCCGTTCTTTTTCTTTTGTTTTTACAGCATCCAAATAGTGGTAGTTTGAAGGAATTCTTATAGGATTGTAGCCTGAATCTTTTAATATTTTTTCAACTTTATTTACGGTTTCATGGGGTTTGTATTTGTCAAACTGCAATGTAATATCCAATTTTTGTATCATCAAATCAATATTATTTATTACGTTTTCCAGTTCTTCTTTTTCCTTACCTGCAATATTATTTTTTTCAATATACTTTTTAATTTTTTCAATTCCGTTTTGCATGCCTGCTTTTGTCATATTAATATCAGACACAAGAACATTTCCGTTATCAAGCGGACGAATACACAAATCCAAATGGTAATCCATTTTGGGAACAGTAATTATATTGTCTGCATTGAATATTTTTTTTGCCAAATCCTCAGGATAAATTTGCCTGTTTTCGCTGATTAAAAGATCTTTTTTCCCATTATTATGGCAAATAAAAAAGTTGCCGCCTCTGATATGAGGTTCGGACTTAAAAGGCAAAATATTCAAATCTTTTTTTAATCCGTCACCGCAGGCTCTTAATACCCTTTTTAAAAAATCCCGTGAATTGTCAAACAAAACAGCTTTTGTTTGATAGTTCAAAAACGTCAAATAATCCTGAGCCCATAAAAGTTTGTTACCTTCCGCAAGCTGGTAAAATTCTTTTTTTATGGATTTGGATGCAATGTTCGGAGTAAAAATATCTATACCGGTTTTGGCTGAAAGTTTTTTTAACGCATCTGCACAGGTTTTATCCGTTACCAAAAGTCCGCCGAGTTTTCTCGCATCATACCCCTTAAAAGAAGGCGGTGTGCTTTGCAGCCCATTACACTTAATATAATTATATTTTTTTATTTTCATACTTCTTCTCTTTTTCGTTTACAAAAAAGAGAAAATACAAAAATAAAAAAATTTGCTAACAAAATTTGCACCCCTGATAAGAATTTCTTTTTTCCAGTTCTTTATCTATTTTATTTAAAATTTCAAATTTTTTATTAAGCCATTTAGGTGCAACCTTTATTGCCTGCAAACCGTTGCCGCCGAGTCTGTGTATTGTTGTTCTTTCAGGAAGAATCTCAAGACAATCGCAGGCAATATCAACATACTCATCTTCTTCAAGAAGCTTTATCTGCCCTTGCTCATACATTTCATACAGTTTTGTGTTAGGGAAAATACAAAGGCAATGAAACTTTACACCGTCAACTTTTAAATCAGCAAGAGTTTTGATTGTTTGAAGCATATCATCTTTTGTTTCGTTAGGAAGACCTAAAATCACATGCACACCAACATTTATGCCGCGTTGTTTTGTAAGATTATATGCATTTAAAAATGTTTGGTAATCATGTCCTCTGTTTATAAATTTAAGAGTTTTGTCATGCATGGATTGAAGCCCGTATTCAATCCAGGTTTCGTATTTATCAGTATAAGATGCAATTAAATCAAGTTTTTGTTCATCTATACAGTCAGGGCGTGTTCCTATAGAAATACCGACAACATCTTTGTGACACAAAGACGCATCATAAATTTGTTTTAATTCGTCAACAGGTTTGTAGGTATTTGAATACGCCTGAAAATAAGACATAAATTTTTGTGCCTTAAAACGTGTTGATAAGGTATCTATACCTGTTAACACCTGTTGTTTCACCGGCATATGAGAATCATGAGCACGCGAAAAACTGCCCCCGTCATCGCAAAAAATACAACCGCCCGAAGAGATTGTACCATCTCTGTTCGGGCAGCTAAAACCTGCATCAAGGGTAATTTTGTATACCTTTTTGCCAAACTTATTTTTTAAATATTCACTGAACTGATAATATCTTTTATTAGTTCCCGGTCTTGGAAAAAACATTTTATTCAGCTGATTCGTCATCCGGTAAAACTGGGTAAAGATAGTGTTCACCGCATTTAGGACAAACAACTTCCTGTTGCTTTCCGTCTTCAAGAATTGCTACTTCAAACAATTCTCTGCAGCTTGATTGTACACATCTTATTGCCCATGAAGGTCTTACTATTCTTGCCATAATTCAATCTCCGTTTATATTTTCAAGATAAATTTTAGCATAATTTTATGGTTAATGCCATAATTTTTTACTCCAACAGTATTTAAATATTTTACCGGCACTTTTGGACAATTGGAATATAGATTGACAAGCACTACAAACACTTTGAAAAAAAGCAAAATTTGTGCTAAACCTTTATTATGAAAAGATTTAGTTTTATAATTACGGCTGTTTTATATTGTTTTTTAAATTTACCTGTCTTGGCTGATGTGATGCCATATTATACAGGTTCAATCAGCAATGAAACCATAGGGTTTATACAGGTGCCGCAAAGCTTTAAGCTATATCTTTACCCCAGAGAAGATTCCCAGAACATTGAAAATATCAGCTGGACAAACAGTTCTGTTAAGCTTAACAAATCAACAATAGAACCGTCTGCACTTTTTGCAGCACAGATAGAAGCCAAAAATCTCGCTTTTTGTATGGTTGTTGATATGCAAGATGACTGGTACAAAATAATTTATGACAAAACAGACAACAAAACAGGATGGATTAAAGCACCCAAAGCAGATGACTTTTGGAGTTTAAAAGATTTTTATGCTTATTACGGGCATAAGTACGGTCTTTATTATATGAAAAACGTAGATTACCGCAAACGAGGATACTACAGCGGAGCAGACAAACTCTCGCAAAAACTCGGCGGTTTTACATATATACGCTCCATAAAACTCAACAAAATCAGCGGAAACTGGGCGCTTGCAACAATTCTGGATATGGGCGGACAGCTAAAAATAGGTTATATTCAATGGAGAGAAGATGACGGCTCTATTGTACTTTTCCCGAAGCTGAATAATTAGATTTTGATTTTATTCAACTGGCAGAATGTTTTAAAAGAATTAAAATTCTTTTGAACATCTTCAATAATTGCTTCTATTTCAAGACTTTCTGCCTGTGACAATGCTTTTTTGTATGCAGTAACCGCATTTTGGGCATATGTTATTGCGTTTTTAGGTCTTTTAGAAACCATTTCTTCAAGATATTTAGCATAAAGCTGGTAAACAGAAACTTTTAAAAGCTTCATATTGTACTTTTTGGTGATTCTTAATGCTTTTTCAATATACATTTTTGCTGATTCCATATCTCCTTTAATAATATAGATTTCTGCAATAAGTTTTTTGAGCAGCACCATAAAATAGTAATTTGAAATTTTAGGACTTTTAGCTACTTCCAATGCTTTTTGGGCAATATGAAGAGATTTTTCGCTTCCGTCTGTGACAAGTGTCAATTTTGCAATAAAATACCAGCAAAGGAACGCTCCTACAGCAATTTTTTCTTTAGCAAATACAGTAATTTGTTCATTAAAAATATTCAATGCCTTAGACAGATTGCCTTCTTCCTGCAGAATTTTACCTAAGAATACTTTAAGGAGGTTTTTAACCAGCACATCGTTGTAATTATTGGCAAATGTTACAACAGAGAACAAATCAGCTTTTATATTTTGCCAGTCATGTCTGTGGAGTTTGTTTAATATATTGATAAAATTCCACATAGAAATTACATCAGGCTCAACAACTTCTTTTGCTGTTTCTTGAGTAAGAGAAATCAATATATCATCGGATTTTTTCAAATTACCCTGCATTGAATAAGCAAGCGCTTTTGCAAGTTTAACCCTTTGCAGGTAATTTTTGTTTTCAACGTGGTTTTTGGCAACAATTTCGTCAATAAGTTTTAATATTTCAAAACTTTTATTGTTGCCCTGAGAAATTAATGCCATTGCAACAGTCAAATTGCCTTCAAGCCACGCTTCGTAAATAACATCCATAGAAATTCCGTTAGCAGGTATTTCGTGAGAAAGAGCTCTTTCTACAACAGGAATGATATCATTGCTTGCCATATTATAAATTTCTTCGGAATTTCCAAGGCAAAACATTGCATTTAGTTTTTTCTGTTTGATTAAAGCGCATTCAAGTTTTTTATCCGGGTTTTCAATAAGTTTTAATGCAGTATCAACAGACTCTATAACACCGTAATAGTTTCCTGTTAAAGAACAGCTTTTGCTGAGATATCCGGCAAGTTCAATGATTTTAGGCTTGTTATCTACCTTCATTGCATTATTTATTGCTGACGACAGATAAGCGATAGCTTCGGACGGTCTGCTTTGATAAATTAATTTTCCCATACGTTCATGTATGTTATTAATTATCAAAGCTTCATTTTCAGGTTTTTCTTCCTGAGCGATTTTCAAACATTGTTTTTGAGAAAGTGTCCACAAATGTTCGTCGCCCAAGTATGCACAAAGTTTTATATTATCAGTCCAGATATTTAACGCCAGAAGCTTCTGATTCAAACTCTGTGCAATAAGTGCTTTAAGTGCATTGCTGGAAAGAGTAAACGAATTGATGATATCAAAAATCTTTTCATTTAACAGAGCAAAATCCTTGCTCTGTTTAGCCTTTTCATAAACAAAGCGCCACAGCAACGTATTTTTAAACTCATAAATATTGTTGTTAAACTGAGAAATATAGGCATAAGTACTCAACATGTTAATTATATTTTGGAATTTAACCGGCTCTATTTTCATAATAATACCGAGCAGTTTTACGTTAAACTTGTTGCCCATAATAGCAGCCGTACAAAGCGTTTTAAATGCAATAGGATACGTTTTTTGAAGATGGTTTAATCTGAGCACAAGAATTTCATAAAGATTTTTCGGAGGATTAGTTGCAACCGGATTTTGGTTATACCTGATTTTGCCGCTTTCTTTATAAAAAGCTTTGTTTTCATTTAATAGCACAATCATCTGTTCTATATAGGCGCTATTCCCCTGTGAAAGATGATATATTTTTTCAAAAAGCTGTTTGGGTAAGGGGTTTGAACCTTTTAAAAACATTTTTATCAAATTATCCGCATCACGCGGTGAAAGCGGTGCGAGTTTTACATCTTCATACTGGTTTTGCAACAATTTTTCGGAATAGAAATATCCCTGGGTGATGCGGCTGTCTTTGTAAGAAATAATGAGCTTTATATTATCACCCAAATGACCCTTATCGACAAAATAAGATAAAAATTCATAAGATGCACCGTCTATCATATCAAAATCATCAATAATAATTATCAGTTTTGATTTTTTTGACAATTCGCATATCAGCTTTTCCAGCAATGCAAAAGTTACATCTTTATTTGTAAGTATATCTTCGTATTTTGCGGTTAAACTCGGATATAAAAAGTTAAACAGGTTAGTTATCTCATCCGCATTAAAAAATGGCAGACTCTCAGAGAGCATACGTCTTGCCTGACGGATAAAGTCGTTTGACATATTTGAAAAATTGGGCATATTAAAGAAAGTAAGCACAATCTCCTGAAATATACCAAACGGACTGATTTGTGAGTTTGCGCTGCATTCACCCCACAACCATATATAATTTTGTTTTAGCAAATCATTAAATAAATACCTTAAAACAGTTGATTTGCCATATCCTTCCGGAGCACTAAGACCGATAATCAATTTTTCAGGCTGGCGCAAAACACTGCTAATATGATTTTTCGCTTTTATTTGATCATATTCTTTGGGTTCATATGTTTCAACCTCAGGTTCTTCCGGCATGATTTTCGGAGAATTATTATCCGCAGAAAATTCCGGTTTTAATACATCCTCTGATTTGTTTTTAACATTTTTTTTAGGCGGCTGAACATTATTAATCGGTGATTTTTGGGTAAAGTTTTCAATATTTTTAACAACTTTTTCTTCCGAAACGACAATTTTGGAATTGATAACCGGCTTTTGTTCCGGAGTCAATTTTTCTTTTTTTAACCCTTCCGAAATCTTATCTTCACCATCCGGAATAGCCAGCAGTTCTTTCGATATCCCTGTATATATTTGATTTTGGGGAATATCAATAGAAACAGGTGTCTGTTGTTTTTTTATAACCGTCAAATCGGATATTGAAATTTCTGCCCAATCTTTTACAAAAGCCTGACCGCACTTTCTGCATTTTTTTGCACTTGGCAAGTTAATACTGTTGCAGTTTTTACAATGTTTTAACAGCTGTAAGCCGCACCCTGTGCAGTACTCTGAGGTTATAGGATTAACGTGTCCGCAAACAGGACAAACCGACTGTACTTTGGTGTGGCAATAACTGCATCTTAGCTGATTATCAGGTATTATTTTTTTACATTTTAGACAAAGCATTACAAAAACCGCTTATGTTTAAGCTTATTATATTATAAAGATTAATAAATTACATACGTAAGCATCTAAAAGCACTAAAAATGAGATTTTACTATTTTTAGTATTTCTATTAATCTTTTACTTACTTCCGCCTGAGAAATATTTACTTCTTTAGCAATATCTTTTTGCTTAAACTCTTTTACATATCTTAAATAAAATATCTTCAAAAATTCTTTTGAAGGATCTTCCCTTTGTGCAACCAGAACAATATCCACGATTTTTTGCAGAAGATCTTTTCTCACTATTTTTTCTTCAAAAGAATCTCTTGGATCAGCAATGTCATAGACAAAAGGCTCGTTAACAACAGCCGGTTCAAATATTTTTGGAGTTTCCGGCTCTTGTATTTTTGCCGGCACAGGATTTATCAACACTTCGTGAGTGCTGACATACTTGTTTTCACGGCGTCTTACCCTGCCGTTTTGTTTTAACACAGTTAAAATAGCTGTATTAGCTACTTTAGCTATATAATTTTCAATATCTTTGACATTGACATTGTCGAATAAGGAATAGGATCTTTTGTATGTTTCAGAACAAAAGTCCTCCAGCAAATCCTCATTACCTTTGAATTTATTATTAGATTTTACTAATTTCTCTATAAGCTCTCTTTGTTCGTTTATAGTATCCAATTTTGCAACCCAATTCTATAAATATAAATAACTTATTTGATTATATCATATCATAGAATTAGAAATTAATTATTAAAGTTAAGAAATAATCCGAGTTATAATTTTTCAGTTTAGGTACACTAACATATTTAAGAGTATTTCTTATACTTTTTGTAATAATTGCATCTATTTTGTCAGAACCGCTGGATTCCAATATTTGTATACCTTTCATGGTATTGTCAGGTGCTATTTCAAACGAAACTTTTACACTGTTGTTGAATGCAACATCGGCAGCATTAGCTAAATCGTTTTGTAAATTTAATTGAATATTTTTACCTGCCGTTTGTAAATATTCTTTAACAGAAGGTTCTACTGCTAATTTTTCGCTAACCTGCCACGAGAGTTTTGTTATAGAAATCGCGGCGGGCTTATCAGAGAATGAATTAGTCATAGATTTGTTAATATCTTGAGATACAGCGCCTGACGAAGTATCTTCTTCTCCGCTTTGAGCAGCACTATTTTGGAAATCAAAAACCTGATTATCCTGTGCAGTATCAACAGCATCGTTATTTGCCGCAGCAATATTTTTTTGATACATATAATAACCGCCTGCGACACCGCCTATAGCGAGCAAAGTAATAAGAGCACCGGCAATAGCAAGTTTTTTAGTCTTTTTAACTGTTTCTGCGCTCATAGGCTCTTGAGACAAATCCAGCTCTACCTGTTCACCCTCTTGCGGTGCCTGTTGTTCATCAAACAGACTCTCAATTTCTCCGTTTTCAGGACTTTCAGGATTTTGTTCCATATTCTCGCCTGCATAAGATTCAGCAACAAACGGTTCTGCAGCATCTGCTTCATCTTGTGCAGACGGCATATCATCGCCATCATTATCATCATCTGACAGGAGGGCAAGTAAATCGTCATCTAAAAGCTCTTGCACATCAGCATCTTCTGAAGCTGCGTATGTTTCAGGCTGTTGAGTTTCTTGTTCTTCAACATTTGACGAATCTTTTTCTTCACGTATATCTGGTATTTCCTGCTGCACAGCCGGAGTATCCGTGTCTGAAGCAAGATTTTCATAGTTATAATCAGGAAAATCAAAATCAGCAACATGCTGTTCCTGCTCATCATCGAATGATTCTATAACAGGTTCTTGCTTATTTAAATCAAAAACATCTTCTTCAAAGCTGATTGAATTGTTGTCAGGTGTCTGCTGATTTAATTCAGTTTCAGGCTCATCATCATATTTTAATTCTACAGGCTCCTGCGGTTGAGAAGCTGCAGGCCATATATCAGCGTCGTCCTCATCCGAAAGCACTAAACCGGTATCTTCAGATTCTTCTTCCGTATGCAAATCATTCGGATTAGATGTTTCGATATTGTTTTCAACTTTTTCCTCTTCAGTATTTATTGCATCAGGAAGCTCTATAGAATCCAGTGTTTCTAAATCTTCAATTTCTAACGAGTCGGACTCTTGCAGTTCAGGCAGTGCGGAATCTTCAGTAAGGGATAAATCATCATCACTCTGTACATCTTCGTAAGAATTTTGTACAGTCAACTCTTGTGAATTATTCTCCGCTAAATCTTCTTCTTCGGAAATTTCTTCCAATTCCCCGATTTCATCCAGTGAATCCATATCTTCAATCGGGTTAAGCGTATTTTCTTCGGATTCATCTTGTAATTCAAAAGAGAATTCCTGCGCTGGTGTATCATCCTGCACGGTTTCAATTTGTTCGGTTTCATCAGATTCTTCAAGATTAATCGGCATCTCCGGTTCAATTTTTTCCGGAATTGTTTCTTCTGCTTGTTGTGGAGAAATATTTGTATCTTCTGTATCATCAAGAACATTCGCGTCAATTAAATCCATAGATATATCATCGGAATGAATTTCATCGAGGCTACCCTCTTCTAACAAAAGCTCGTCGTTGTCCAATGCAATTTCCGGTTCTTCTTGAGTTTCTGATGAATTCAAAGGCGCTTCTTCTGCCGCTTCTTCTGTTTGAGTTTCTTGTTCTTCTTTCGAATCAAAAGTCTCTAAGCTTAACGGCTCGCTGGCAAAAGCATCTATTGAGGCATTAAGTTCATCGAATGAATCACTTGAAGGAGATTCTGTTATCAATGTTTCTTCTGACAGCTGCTCATCTTGTTGGACAAGATTAATATCGGAAGAAACATCTTCCTCCTGCTGCTCTTGAGCAATATTTTTTGTTTCGTCCTCAGCCGTTACAGTTTCTTCATCAGGCATTTCAAGAAGCAGGTCATCTTCGTCGTTTAAAAGGAATTCATCGTCCGGTATATTAGCGGTTAAACTGTCATCTTCAAGAAGAGATTCCTGCTCAGCTTCCGTATTTTCGTCAGTAACCTGTTGAAGTTCCGAAGCTGTATCTTCTTGAAGTTTTTGAGTCTCGTCCGGTATTATACTTGAAGTATCCTGTGTTTTTGTATCATTATCGGTGTTTTCTGTTACAGGATTTTGTTCTTGAAGAAGCGACTCCGGCTCATCATACAAATTTAAAACAGCAGGTTCAAGAGCTTCTCCGGCAATTGAAGCAGCTGCTGCTCCTGCTGAAGCCAGCCCTGCCGCCATTATACCGGCAGAAGCTTCCGCTAAAAGTGTTTCTTCCACAGGCGGAGTAATGCCGCTCACTTTTGACTCTTCTTCAGAAAAGTCTTCGCTGGCATTTTCAACCAATGCCATATTTGCGATAGCAGCTTGATCCACCTCCTTTTTGTTTCCGGATAAAACACTTAAAGTACTGTCATTCAAAAGTTCGTGATAATTTTTCAGCTGCGAAACTATATCATCAAAATCGTTAATATCACAGAATGTATCACGGCATGAGGAGCATTCCGCAACATGTTTTATAAAATATATTTTATCAGCTTCTGCAGCCTCTTCATCTATAATTGCGGCACATAGCGAGAGGATATTTTCATGTTCTTCCTGTGAATACTCTTTAGGCTTAATTTTAAGAGCCTCAGCATAAGGAATAAATTCTTCAAACGGCTTAAGAATATCTAATGAATATGTATAGTATTCTTCGCCATTTTTGTCATACTTCAATTCATTTTCGGGAACAAATCCGAGAAATTCAATTTCTTTTAATGAGTTATCAAACCTTACAACAATATAAGCTTCCGGTTTTATATCATATTTGACATGCAGCTTTGGAACGGTAAAAGTTTTATCATTGAAAGTGACTCTTACATCAAATCTTGCATTATTTGCATAAATATCGGCAATTTCAATTTCTTTAGCGAATACGGCAGACTTATATAAACTGTGATTTGAATGAGTTTTAAGCCCGTTTTCCGTCAGATATTTTGCAGCTGCGTTAGCAGCAATGCCAAGAGCATATACTCTTTTTCTTAAATAGTTGTCATCTACTTTGCAGGCAACAAATTTTGCATTATCCAGTACATCATCACCGATATTTATTTTTAAACTCATAATAATTCCTCATATTCCGTTCTCTAATAATATAGATTACAGTTCTTAAAAAAATATTCCAAAACATGGTAAGAAATGTTATAATGTAACAAAATGTTTCATAATTCGAAACATGACCAATTCGACTAGCAATAAAATGTTTTCTGCAGTTTTATATAAACACAGTGTGTAAAAAAGGAGTGTAAGCATGTCAACAAGTTTTTCAACAATCACGCCTATGAATCCGGCAACAATATCAAAAAAGCCGACTTATGCTGTTAACAACCAACCTCAACCGGCAGCAAGTACACCAATGGACGCTCCTGCAGGGCAGCCTGACAAAAAGAAAAGCCACTGGTTCTTAAAAACTCTTGCAACGGTAGTTGTATTAGCAGCTGCTGTAGGTTTGGGAAGAAAATATTTGCCTGATACATTCAATCCGGCAGCTAAGTTATCAGGTAACGAAGGTTTTATGCAAAAAGGTTTGCATTATGCAAAATTAGGTATTGCCAAAGCAGGTGAATTTGTAAACACATACACAGGCAAAGCATATAATGCGACTAAAAATTTCTTTACTAATTTGTTTACAAAAAAACCGCAAGCAAATCCTTAACAAAAACTAAAAAATAAAAAATGCTGTACGAAATACGTACAGCATTTTTGTTTAGCAGATTTCAAACTTCTATCCCCAATCCGCACATAATTGCGCAGCCTGCATAAGAATTTAAACAAGATAATTTACACTGTATAATATCTGTTTATTATTGTCAGGGTGAAAATAATCATAAAGAAAAATGTATACATAACAGTAATCAAAGGCAAATTGATTTTGAGCGGTTTTAGTTTATTGTTATCAAACAGCATAAAAAACAAGGGCAAAACAGGTATCAGATACCTGCCTTTAAAACCTTCTATAAGACCCTCAGGGCTTAGTACAAAAATTATATAATTTGCCGTAAGCGTAAGCAGCAAAACCGTTAATATTATAAGAACAAAAATTAGTTTTTCTTTAATATTGAACGGTATTTTTTGTTTATCGCAGAACAAAGCATTAAAAAAGATTAATGTGATAAACGAGTATATTATGCCGCTGTGAATCTGCGTATCAGAACTGCCAAAATCCGAAAATATTCTCCGCGTATATTCCGTATGGTTTGCAATAATAGTTTTGACAATACTCGCAATATAATCCAGCGGTGCAGTAAAAATTGATTTAATTGCAGCTACTGTGTCTTTACTAAAGTAAGAAAAAACTCCTTTAAATATATGCAAATTATAAGTTAAATATCCTGCAATCCATATTGCGCAAATGATAAATGGTATGATAAAACATAGTGTTCTATATTTTTTATTTTTAAATTTTTCTTCAGGCAGTATAAAAAATAAAATAATTAAAGGCAGATATGTAAATTTACAAACACACAGCCATAAAATTAACAATGCAAAAGGAAGTATATGTTTTATTTCTATACTTTTTAGTTTTTCATCGTATTTGAGCTTCAAAGTATATGCAATAAGCAAAAAAGCAAGCCCTATGACAAGATGATCCGTATTGATTGTAGAAGACAAATAAACAGACAACGGAGCTATTGATAAAATTAAAAATAAATATTTTTTAACCGGAGTGATTTTTATTGCATTATAGACAAGCGCTATGTACAAAAACAACGAGCACAGCCTTAGTATAAAAACCATATAAGCCGGTTTTGTATCAAGATATTTTAATATTGTCAACATTATTGTATGCGGCAGATAAGAGGCAATTGTATAAGACGGTATTACGTGGACAACAATTGTTTTAAAATTTTTATTAAGTTCCGTTTTGTACTGTCTTATTGCGTCTTTAATTTTTATTTTTTCGGGTTTATAAACTGTTTTGTTTTCATCAAAATATGCATTCAACCGTTTATTTTCAACACATATTTGCACAATACTAACAGGAATAATTTGTGCCGGAAAATTTTGGGGTTCTTTAAACAACAGAGTTCCGTCAGTGTATGAAGTTATTTTTTTGAAATTCATTGTGCCGTCTGTAAATCCGTAAATTTTATAAAAATGTTCCGGCTCATCAAAACTCAAAAACAGAGGGTTTATAAAAGCTAAAATTATCCCCCAGAAAAGACAAAAAATAAGAAAAATTTTTTCAGGAACTATATAGTTCCTCATGTAATGGTATATATTACCATTACATGAAAAAAATTTTTGAATGGTATTGATAAAATTTTGCACCATAAATTTTATCCTTGAAAATATGGTAACTCTTCGTTTTTATCAAGGACTTTTGCATTTTTTTTGAAAATTTTGGATTTGTAAATTCCTAATTTAGCAAGTGCGTATAACATGCTGACTCTCAAAACCCCAAAGCCGTATTTGCAGCTTCTCATAAAATTTATGGAAGATGCATCAGGAAAATATTTTGTCGGGCAGCTGATTTGACCGATTGTGTATCCTTTGTAAAAAATAAGAGCAAGCATCTCGTTATCAAAAATAAAATCGTCATCGCAGTCTTTTAACGGCAAAGTTTCAAGAACTTCTTTTGTAAAAGCTCTAAAACCTGTATGATATTCTGTCAAACGTTCTCCCATCAGCATGTTTTGGAAAAAAGTAAGACATCTGTTAGCAACAAATTTGTATAACGGCATACCGCCTTCCAGTGCGCCTTTGCCGATAAATCTTGAAGCAATACAGGCGTCATACTCGTCAAAAGCTAACATAGTAGCCATTGCCGGTACAAGTTTCGGCGAATATTGATAATCCGGATGCACCATGATTACAATATCAGCATTAGCCTTTAGTGCTGCGGTATAACATGTTTTTTGATTACCGCCATATCCTTTGTTTTTATCGTGGACTATGGTTGTTATGCCCAGTTTTTTTGCAACATCTTTTGTTTTATCTGATGAGTTATCGTCAACAAGTATAATTTCGTCCACTATATCTCTGTATAATTCATTGTAAGTTTGTTCAAGAGTTTTTTCAGCATTGTATGCCGGCATGATAACTGCTACTTTTTTGTTGTTAATCATTTTTCTTAATCCCCTTAAGTTGTTGTTCATAGTATAATCAAAATTAATGGAGATTACAATTTTTATGGAAAAGTTTAAAGAGTTTGCAAATAAATTTTGCTTAAAAGAAGTAGGTATAATTTTTATTGTTTCATTAATACTGTATATTTTGCTTTATGCAAAATATGATTTATATCTGATTGACGTCGGCAGAGAGGCATATTTACCGTGGCAGGTATTAAAGGGACAGGTATTATACAAAGATATATTTAACGTATACGGTCCTTTGGGATATCAGATAAATGCAATTGCTTATGCAATTTTAGGCGTAAAGCTGTCTACCCTGTATTTTATGGGATTCTTAAACTCGCTTGTAATACTTATCAGCACATTTTTTATAAGCAAGCTTTTTGTGGATAAAAAGACAGCATTGTGTATTGCTGGTTTAACACTGTTTGTGTGCGTATATTCCAAAAATTTCTTTAATTTTATATTTGTATATTCATATAATGCAATATATGCGTTGTCGGGATTTTTGCTTTCACTTCTTGCAATATTGTTTTATATAAGAGATAAAAAGAATCTGTATTTAACATTATCATTTTTATTTGCAGGGTTTGCTTTTGCCAACAAAATAGAGTATGTACCGTATTTTGCTTTTATATTTGTTTGTTTGCCGTTTTTTGCAAAGAAAAACTGGAAACAATACCTTTATTGCACCGCGGCATTTATGCTCATGCCTGTAATATCCTTCGGTGTATTGTTTATACAGGGAATGAGTATAAAAGATTTGTTAGATGCGGCTGTATTAATAAAGAAGCTAATCAACGCTCCCGCGACAAATTATTTTTATTACAACTACGGATTATATTTTAATCTCCGTCTGATTTTGCTTGATATGAAATTTCTCATTGCAATGCTAAAAACAGCGATACCGTTCGGATTGGTTTTGTACGGCATAAACTTTTTGTGTAAAAAACATTCGGATAACAAATTTTTGTTAATTGGAGCTAATACTTTTATAATTGCCGCTTCGCTGGCTGTAATTATAAAAAACTATCAACCGATGTATGACATATATGCCGGAATATTCAGCTGGGTAGGTCTGGTTGTATTGCCTGTATTGATTGTTATCAGCGGATATTGCCTGTATTCCTTATACAAAAACAAATTTGATATATCAAAAATTGATATGCAGGATAAAATGTTTTTGTTTTTGACAATATCATCCGTTCTTGTTTCGCTAAAAGGATTTTTTACAATATACATAACCTGTTACGGAACTTTTAACCTTGCGGCATTATTTATGCCGTTTGTTATATTTTTTGTTTGCTATATACCAAAGGCATTCAAATTTATTGATAAAGACGTATTTGCCGCTACTATAAAAAATCTTTGCGTTGCTGTTATAATAGCATTTTTCATTATGACTATGTACAGAATAGGCGAGGCAAAACTTACTTTTGTAAAACAGCCAAGAGGGTTGATATATATGCGCAATCTTTACGGCAAGCAAAACGAGTTAATAGAATATATTAGAAATAACACGGCAAAAGATGCCAAGGTAGTGACTATACCGGAAGGTGCAATAATTAATTTTCTGGCGGAACGTGATACCGATAACAGATATTATTACCTTATTCCCGGGAACGTAGAAATTTTTGGCAAAGAAAAAATCTTAAAAGACTTTAAAAAGAATCCGCCTGATTATTTCTTGTTAAATGAGCTTTTGTATTCAGTTTATCAAAAAGGAGCATTCTGCTCTTATACAAGGAATGTGTGTGATTTTATAAAATCGGATTACACTCCTGTATATGAAACCGCAGGTCCTCTTGGTTTTACACTTTACAGGTATAACCACACCGCAAAATAGTTTGTAGTATGCTATAAAATATAAGTGTAATATAGAAACTATTGAAGCGGACAAAGCTTATGAACGAAATAAAAGACATAAAAAACATGCCTGACTGCCCTATTGAAACTGTCTGGGAATTGATTGGAAACAAATGGAAAGTTTTCATTATAAGAGATTTACTCTCAGGGACAAAACGCTTTAGCGCATTAAAAAAGGCAACAGGTGCTTCGCAGAAATCACTTGCTGCAAACCTAAGAGAGATGGAAGACGACGGGCTTGTGGAAAGAAAAGTTTTTCCGGAAGTGCCGCCGCGTGTTGAATACACGCTGACTGACATAGGTTATTCACTTGGAGCGGTTATTGAGCCGATGGCACAATGGGGCAGCGCTTATAAGGAATATTGCCGTTTAAAAGCTAAAAAGCAAAATAGCGCAAATCTTGATAAATAGTCTTGAGCACCTTAATATTTTATTTATGTTGGAGAGTGAGAAAAAAATATTTTTAATAATAAATTTATCATTTTTCGGAGATATACTTTTAACAAATGCGCTATGCCAGAATATAAAAAAGAACTATCCGGATTCTAAAATCGTATTTTGTGTAAACAAACCGTTCTATGACGCAGCAAAATATCAACTTTATGTTGATGATGTTATCTGTATGGATAAAAGAGGTAATCACAGCGGATTTTTGGGACTGCTGAGATTTATACACAATTGCCCGTATCGTAATAAAATAGACACAGCTTTTGTAATTTACGGCAATGACAGAGGTATTATACTTTCTTATTTCTTAGGCGCTAAAAATATATTTTCCGGTTCAAAAAATATTACAAAATATCTTTTGACAAAAAACTTTTTTGATTTTGATGATTACCAGAGCATGCAGGATATTAACGGAAATTTTATTAAAGCACTTACCGGTAAAAAATCCGATGTAGTGCCGATAAAATATATTCCTAATGTTGAGAACGATGCATTTATTGAAAAATTTAGCAATGAATATAAAGGCAAGGAACTTGTTGCACTTTGTACAACAAGTAAAAACAAAGAAAAAGACATGCCTGTGCAAACAGCAACGGAAATAGTTGAAAAACTTACCAATGCAGGCAAAGTTGTTATATATGTCGGTGCAGGTGAAGAGGCAAAAATCTATACTGATAGTATGAAACAGTCCGGCTGTACAAATTTTGTTGATTTAACTGACAAAACTACCATAAATCAGCTCGCCGGTGTATTACAAATTTGTAAAGGTCTGATAAGTGTAGACACAGGTACAATGCACCTTGCTTGTGCAGTCGGAACACCTGTTGCAGCTGTTTTTTATAAAACAGATATGATAGCAAGATGGGCACCAAGAGATTTTCTTTACAAATCTGTTGTAATAGACAGAGATTATTCGGCACAGTATATTTGCGACAAATTTAATTCGATGTTTTAAATTATTTTTCTTTGTAATTCTTGTTCCAATTTTTCAATTTGCGTCAGCAGTGTCTTTTGTGCATCCGGAAATATGCCAATCATGTTTTTTTGCTGGATTATGTCTTTAAGTCTTTTTTCTAAAGCATATACAAAAAGTTGTGCATCTTTGTACTGAGGATTTGTCAATGTTATATCTTTAAGGGTTTTTAGTCCTGTATCAATATTGCATAAACCTTTTTTGTTGATTGCATCTGTTTTTAAAAGTTCCAGAAAGCTAACAGTAATTTTGCTCAAAAGTGATTCTGCTTCTTTTGCATTTTTTGTGCTGCCATAAAGCTGAATAAATGCATCATTGATTATAAAGTGTTTGTATCCGGGTTTGTTCGGGTAAAAATCAATCGGTGTCAGCTGTCCTGTAGCTTTGTCAAACAGTGTATTTTTACCGCCTATATCATGGCGCATATTGTTTAAAGAGGCATTGTATATGTATTTTAAATAGTCGGTAATTTTTTCCTGTTTAAATTCTCTCTGGGTGAATTGATTTTTTATTTGTTCACCCGGAACAAAGTACATTATTTCGATATCATCTCCGATTTTGGCTTTGATGTGGTTTATCCTGTCAGATTCACTTATGTTCAAATTGAGTGGTTTAGAAAAAACTCTTTTTAAGTCTGCATTGTTTTTAACTTTTATTGCATAGTTTGTATTCAAAATTCTGTATACACTGCCTTGTGCACCTTTGGCAATAAATTCAAAGGAATCTTTAAAGGGTTCGGGTTTGTATTTAAATTCATAAGGATTAACTGTCGAACGTATGTTTACAAATCTGTTCGGCATCTGTAATGGCGGCTTTATTATGCAATTTTTAAGTAAACTTATATTCAACATAATTTATACACACCTGTATAAAATCAAACAGGAATTCATATTTGCTTAATTATGAGGCATAAAGTTATATTTTTTTACAAATAATAAAAATTACCGCTAATTGTTTTATTGTCAACAAAAGCGGTAATTTTCACGACAAAATGACTTTATTTTTTTATATAAAACTTGTTTTTATATGTATAAATAATGCCGGATACAATTTGCCCCTGCTTCCGAAGTGAGAATATATGAAGGTTCTCGGGCGTATTGTTGAGAATAATGCCCTGAACAGTGTTTTTTCGTTTTTATAGTTTTCAAAAAAGTATTTGTAAAAGTCCTTGTCCGTATCATTTACAAGCAGATAATTCTTTTTGGAAAATAAAGGCTTGTATAAAGTGATTTCATTGTTTTTAAATTCCGAGATTTTTACAAATTCCACGTCAGGAAAAAATTCTTTCAACTCGTCCGTTGATAATTCTTTTCCACTAAATTTTTGACCGTCATAAGTCATTTCGAAAAATTTTAAAGTATGGTGGTTATAGCCTATTAACCTGTCGTCATATATAAATTCAAAAGTTGAATTGGCAGGGATTTTTGTGTGATTGTATTCATATTCTGAAAAACCTCCGGTACCGGATGTCATGTATTTTGTGAAAGTGTAACAGTCATTTTTAATCTCTCTTGACCATATATTTTGCTGCGGGCAGTAGCTTATTTCGTCCTGTATTTTTATACTATTTGAAAATTTATTGCTGAAATTATAAGCATATACAGTATTGCAACAGAGCATAAAAGCTAAAACTACAGCAAATTTCTTTAACATAGCAATTTTCCTCCGGTTTTAAGTATTTGAAATAATTATATAGTATATATAATACATGTTGACAATAGTTAGATATCTAACTATAATAAAATTATGAAATATAACAATGCAATATATTTAATCTCAAGAATAAAAGAAGCAGCTAACAGGTTTATAGTACAAGAACTGGAAGCCGCAGGACTCAACGGTGTTGTACCTTCTCACGGAGATATTCTGGTTGTACTTTATACCTGTGAAAAATGCACGATGAAAGAACTTGCTCAAAAAATCCACAGAACAAAAGCTACACTAACGGTTCTTGTTGATAAATTGATTGCTTTAAATCTTATAGAAAAAGAAAAATCGGCTCAAGACAGCAGGATTACGTATATAAAACTTACACCACTCGGACAATCATACAAAGATATTTTTGAAAAAATATCACAAAAATTAAATGATACATTTTTTAAAAATTTTTCTCAAGAAGAAATAAAGACTTTTGTTTCGCTTCTTGAAAAAACAAGAAACAATATAGAATAAAATTTTTTACACAAATAGTTAGATATCTAACTATTAAAAATTGAAAGGAGACAAATATGAACACACAATTTGAAATTGCAAAAGAATCCAAACAACCGCAAAATGCTGCGGAAGGCAAAAATTTTAAAAAAGTTGATTTAGGCAGCTTTACTGATTTGGGCAAGTATATTATGGAAAACAAAGAATTAAACATGAAAAACGAAGGAAAACTGTTTTTACACGATTTACTGGGGTTGAGCGGCTGTGAAATATCACTCAATTATGCACCTGCCGGTTACAAAGTTCCTTTTAAACACACTCACAAACAAAATGAAGAAGTCTACATTGTATTAAAAGGCAACGGTGTATTTGAAATTGATGATGAAAAAATAAATATTGAAGAAGGCTCTGTATTAAAAGTCTCTCCTGACGGTATACGCACAATGGAAAACACTTCTGATACAGAAATGATATTTATGGTAATTCAAACAAAAGAAAACTCTCTTGAGCAGTTTACGCTTACAGATGCTCAAATTGTTTAAGCTTTACTAATCCGCAGTCGGTCAATATATATTGGCTGACTGCGAATTAGTAATATTTATTATTAACAAACATATCAAACTCAAACAAACTATTAATGCTTGCTGTCAGGTTTTCCTATTCTTAAGTTAATCGCAAACAGCAACAATGCCATCGGCAAAATCTGCAGCATTAATCTGTCCATAGAATTTTGCGTAAGCCAGGTTATATCATGCGGTGAAAAAAGATAAACCATAAAATATCCTGCCGTAACTAATACAAAAACAATCAAAGCAAGCATAAAGGGAGTTTTATTAACATCTTTTATTTTAAACCCTTTGATACAAAGCAGTAAAAGCACAATCAAAAGCGGAAAACGCAGCAAAAACATCTTTACAAAAGTTTTTAATATAATCAAATATCTGCTGAAATCGAGAGCAAAGTTATAAGTTTTCAATGCAACAAAACCTGCAATAAGGTCGTTAGCCGCATGTGACATATTTTTGTACAAAACAAGCAGTATTAAAGGAATAATTGCGCTCAATAGCGTAAAACCGAGCCTTTTGTATTTTTTTGTAAAAAAGAAATATCCAAAAATTGTAAACGCATATACAGCAAAAAACAGCATGCCCTCATTTTTTGTCCAGGCACTCAATGCGGCAAAAATTATCGATAACACTATATATGAAAATTTTTCTTTTCTGAAATACAAAAACAGACTTACTATTGCACACAAATACATATATGCCAGAGGAATATCAGCACATTGGGCTGCACCGTTTACCAGAAAAATGTCTAATATCATAAATACAGAAGTAACAACAATTGCAGCTTTTTCACTTTTTAAATAAGCAATCGCCTGATACAAAAGATACACAAGACCAAAAGTGAAGAACAAACCCATTGTTGCATTTATTGCATAATTTTCAACACCCGTATAGCTCCAAAGCCTTGCTGTTGCAGCCGGAAGCATCATCGGATAATCGTTGTGCGACATAAAATGAGGCAGAGAAAAAACATTCTGCCACAGCGGGTTGTTTAAAAACAAAAATTCAGCTTTTATATTCCATATTCTAAAGCCGTCCCAGCTTCCCATCGGATTGTTTATAAAATATTTAAAATAAATCAAAACAGCGTATAAATTCAAAAGATAAAACCAGTTAGACAGTTTTTTGAGTTTATGTTTGCTCAAATCAGGTTTCTCCTCGTTGTAATACAGTAAAGCAAGCACTACAACAAACGCAAGTTCAAACCATTTAAAACAGTCAAAGCTGTTGATATGTAAACACAAAAACAGAAAATACAAGACAGAATTTATACCAAATCCGAGAGGAATCGCAAACAGCAGTCTGAATCTTAATTCCATCTCTCTTGATATTATTGATACGGCAAAATAACCGCTAAACAATGTAACCAACAATCCGAGTATAAATCCTAACAATGAGCCTGTCATTATTCTTCTATCCTTTTAAATATATATGTTTTATCGTTCACTTTTTTATAAATTCTAAAACCTTCCGGTATTTCGACATTTTTCGGCTTATTTTCATAAGCACCAATGACATAGTTTTCGAGCTTATCATTTTTTAAAACTGACGGGACTATTGCGTATTGAGCAATATAAAAATTTCTGATTGAAGATTCTAAATCAAAAACGCTCTCTTGTTGCGTATCAGAAACAAAACCTATTTTGCCTTCATCTTGAAAATCTTCAATACTTTTAACTGATGTTTTTATGTCTTTTACCTGTGAATAGAAAGGGTTTTGCCCCTGATAGTCAACAAACAGCATCGTAAAAGGTATTTGTACAAGCAGAAACAGGTATTTCAGATTCCACAAAATAATCAACAGAAAAATTACACGAAAAATAAAACGGTCGGGGATTTTATGGAGTTTAAATATCATAGCCACAACCTTTCAAGTGTTTTTTCAATCTGTGTTTCAAGTTCAATAAGGTTGTTGTTGTTTTCGATTATAAAATCGGCAAGATTTCTCTTCTCTTCCTGAGAAACCTGTGCATTAATACGCTCAATAGCGTGTTCCAGAGGATAGCCTCTGCGTGTCATTAACCTTTGAAGACGGATTTTTTTATCCGCACAAACTAGAATAGTTCTGTCAAAAAGATTCTGCATATTTTCTTCAAAAAGCAAAGGAACAGAAGCAACAACAATTTCTTCGTTTTCGTTTTCTTCAAAAAACTCGAGTATTCTTTTTTCAACAAGAGGATGCAATATGTCTTCTAAGGCTTCCATCTTTTCAGGGTCGGCAAAAACAATCAGCCCTATTTTATGGCGTCCCAGCCTGCCGTCTTCAAGAAAAATATCCTGATTCGGGAAGAGTGCTTTGACCTTTTCTATGACTTCTTCATTATTGTCCATTAACCTGTGGCAAATCCAATCCGCATCAATGACAGGGATGCCTTTTTTTTCCAAATAACTTTGTACAATTGATTTACCTGAGGCAATATTGCCTGTGAGACCTACTTTTAGCATACATTTGCCAACTTTCTATAAGTTAACTATTTTAATTCAAAAACTGTTCCTTCTTTGGAATCCTTTAAAACTATGTTTATTTTATCGAGAGAATTTCTTATTGCATCAGCAGTTGCCCAGTCTTTCTGTGCTCTGGCGTTGTTTCTTACCTCGATAATTTTTTCCATGGCTTCTTTTGCGCCGATATTCTTGTCCTCAATAAAATCAAAGTCATCAATTATTGTTGACAGCTTGTCTTTAAGCTGATTTTCGTCAAGCTCAACTTTTTCTAAATCAAAGCCCATTACACGTGCAAGCCTTATCAGCATTGAAATATATTTTATTGCATCTTCTTTATTGTTTGCATCTTTTGCTTTGTTTGCTTTTGTCGCAATTTCAAAAAGTACGGCAAGAGCTTTAGATGTGTTGAAATCTTCATCCATTGCGGCTTTAAATTCTTCTATTTCTTCACCCTCGATGTTTTCAATTAAAGCATCTTTGCCGACCCAGGCAAGAACATTGTTCGCTGCATTTTTGAGTCTTTTAGCTCCTGCAGCTGCAGCTTCCAGAGCTTCATCATTAAATTCCACAGGCATTCTGTAGTTGTTGGTTAAGATAAAAAATCTGATTGTGTTGGCGTCATATTTTTCCAGCAGCCCGTCGATTGTGATGAAATTGCCTAAAGATTTTGACATTTTTTCTTTGTTAATGGTAACAAAACCGTTATGCAGCCAGTATTTGACAAACCTGCATCCGTTAGCGCATTCGGACTGGGCAATTTCGTTTTCGTGGTGAGGGAAGATTAAATCAGCACCGCCTGCGTGGATATCAATTTCATCGGCAAGGTGTTTTTTACTCATAGCCGAGCATTCTATGTGCCAGCCGGGTCTTCCTATACCCCACGGGCTTTTGTAGCCGAATTTTTCGTCTTTTTTCCACAGTGCAAAATCAAGCGGATCTTCTTTTATTGAAGAAGTTTCCACTCTTGCTCCCGCTTCAAGATCATCTATGGGTTGTTTGCTTAAATAGCCGTATCTCGGAAATTTTTTCACCCTAAAATAGACATCTCCGTCAGCTTCATAGGCATAACCTTTTTCGATAAGGGTTTTAACCATTTTTATCATATCCCCGAGAGTCTTTGTCGCAAAAGGTTCAACGTCCGGTTTAAGGTTGTTGAGTTTTTTCATGGATTCTGTGAAGATGTCATAATATTTTTTTGCAATTTCATCAGGTGTGCAGTTTTCTTTAACGGATTTGTTGAGAATTTTATCGTCCACATCCGTAACATTGCGGCAGTATTTTACGTCGTAACCGAGGAATTTTAAATATCTGTACACTACATCCCATGTTATATAGCAGCGTGCATGCCCGAGATGCGGATGGTCATATACTGTAGGACCGCAAACGTACATATTAACGTGATTGCCGTTTATGGGTTTAAATTCCTCAATAGTATTTGAATAAGTATTAAATAATTTCAACATAATAACACTAACCTGATTTGCTTAATAATAATTAATATATTACAACAAAACCCCTGTTCTTGAAAGTACCTGCCGTGGTATTTTTGTTTATTTAATCCGGTGTTGTTTTAAAAGCGGGCATTTCTAATTTTTTCCAAAAACAAATGTCATCCCACAATTTAAAGTTTAATTAAGAATTATGCGCAGCAGTGTTTTAACTGTAAAATAGAAGTTATATTGTTGAGTATTACGTTGGGGAATTATAAAAACTTATGAAAAATATACGTAATTTTCTAAAAGTATTAACCGCATTACTTGCGGTATTTTTTACAAATACTGCCGCTCACGCTGCAGTGGCTTTTCCGACTATTACTGTGGGAATGACCAATGCCAACACTCCGCAGGAGTTCACGCAGGGCGTACAAATTCTTATACTTTTAACTATTTTGACCCTTGCGCCAAGTATTTTTATTATGTGTACGGCATTTATAAGAATTATCATCGTGCTTGCACTGACCAGACAGGCAATAGGAACTTCCACCCTGCCACCGAATCAGGTGCTTGCCGGTCTGGCGCTAATTTTAACATTTTTTGTTATGGCTCCGACTTTTAACAAAATCAATGAAACAGCTATTCAACCCTATATGAAAAACCAGATTACCCAGCAGGTTGCTCTGGATAAAGCAATACAGCCTTTAAGAGAATTTATGATTAAACATACAGAAGAAAAAGAACTGGGGCTGTTTTTGAGTATGGCAAAAATAGAAAAACCCAAAAACTGGCAGGATGTTCCCACTTATACGCTTATTCCAGCATTTGTTATAACAGAACTAAAAACATCCTTTAAAATCGGTTTTGTAATATTTTTGCCATTTCTTGTTATAGATATTGTGGTAGCAAGTATTCTGGTTTCGATGGGTATGTTGTTTTTACCCCCGACCACTGTTGCTATGCCGTTTAAGTTGATACTGTTCGTTATGATAGACGGCTGGTATCTTGTAACAAAAACTCTGCTTGAAGGATTTGTTACCTGACGGGGATAAGACTCATTTCAATTTTGAACACAAAAACAAAGGAAAATTATATAAATGGATGACGTGGCTTTTTTAACGCTTACACAAAATGTATTAATACTCATATTAATTTTATCTACTCCCGTGCTTGTTATCAGCATGGTTGTAGGACTTGTAATTAGTATTTTTCAGGCAGTGACACAAATTCAAGAATCTACATTAACATTTGTGCCCAAAATCATTGCGGGTATTTTGACTTTGATTATATTAATGCCTTGGATGTTGAATATGTTTGTCACAAGAAGTACTGAAATGTTTGACTACATACAAACAATGATAAAATAAGACAGACGGGAGAATCGAGTATTGCAGCCTAATTTGCTAACAATATTATCACCGTCAAATATACTGATTTTTGTACTTATTTTTACAAGAATCAGCGGCATGATATTTTCTATGCCTCTAATTTCTACATATCCCATACCACAGCAGGTTAAAATTTGGCTCGGTGCAATTGTTGCTTTTATACTTTTCCCTATGGTTGCTGCAAATCAGGCGTTTATTGTGCCTCACAGTATTCCCGAGGTACTTGTATATCTTGTCCGTGAATTTGCAATAGGCTATGTGATAGGTTTCTGTGCAAATTTTCTATTTGCCGCAGTACAAATCGGCGGTGAATTTGTGAGCATACAAATAGGTATATCAATGAGTCAGGTTCTCGACCCGACAACAGGCGAAAGTACTCAAATTCTTTCTCAAATGTATACCTATCTTGCAACAATGGTATTTATAGGGCTGAATGCCCATCAGTGGCTTTTTGCCGCTATTTACAAGAGCTTTCAGGCATTTCCTCCGGGGATAGAGTATATTTTTACTGGAAATATCGTTTCACAGGTATTGCACATGTCATCAGAGATGTTCGCTATAGGCATAAGTATGATTTTGCCAATATTCTGTGTTATGTTTGTATCAGAAGTATTAATGGGCTTTATGTCTAAAATGATGCCGCAGATGAATATATTCATGGTGGCAATACCTCTTAAAATATACATAGGTATCGTTTTAATACTAATGTTTTTATCACCTACTGTAAGTTATCTCGTTGCAGTAACACAAAACTATTTGAAAGGTATATTGAATCTCTTTATGTAGATAAAGGTAAAATATGGCAGACGAAAAAACGGAAGAGGCGACCCCCAAGCGGCGGGAGGACGAGCGAAAAAAAGGGAATATTGCACGAAGTCAGGATATGACTTCAGCGTTGACCGTTACAACCGGTGTCGGTCTGCTTTTTGTTATGGCGCCGCGAATTCTGGAAAAGCTTAAAAATCTCTTATATTACACGCTTACACACCTTGACCCCAAGTCTATTGAAACAAATGACATAATTGCACTCTTTGCGCCTTATGCAAAAGTCACGGGAGAAATGCTTTTGCCGTTCTTACTGGGGCTTGCTTTTGCAACAATTATAATCATGCGCATTCAGGTAGGAGCATTATTTGCTACAGAAAAAATAAAACCCAAGCTGGATAAATTCCAGCCTGCTAACATGGTTCAGGCTCTTAAACGCATGTTCAATCCGTTTGAACCTAAAAATTTAATAGAAATTACAAAATCCTTTTTAAAAGTCGGCATTGTCGGCTACTGCGGTTTTTCTACGGTAATGGGCAGAAAAGATGAACTGCTGGGATTGCTCGGTGTTGATATCCCCACTGCTTTTACAGTGCTGGCAAGCATTTTGACCCAGATGATTTTAAACATCATTGTTGCGATGCTTATCATAGGCTTCATTGATAAAAAATACTCCGACTATGAATACAATAAATCAATAAAAATGACAAAACAGGAAATCAAAGATGAATGGAAAAACATGGAAGGAGATCCTGTCATAAAGTCAAAACTCAAATCAGCTCAGATGCAGTTTATGAAACAAAAAATGCTTACAGCTGTCCCTAATGCTGATGTTGTTGTTGCCAACCCGACGCATTTTTCTGTTGCTTTAAAATATGACAAATCACTTGCCCCTGCGCCTGTTGTAGTTGCAAAAGGCGTGGATTATATGGCGTTTAAAATACGAGAAATTGCCAAAGCAAATAATGTGCCAATAGTAGAAAATAAGCCGCTTGCACGTTCTTTGTATAAACTTGTAAAGGTTGATGAAGTTATTCCCGCCGACTTATATGTAGCTGTAGCAGAGATTCTTGCATTTGTATACGGAAAAGAAGGTCCTCCAAGTATGAGAATCAACAATCCGAATCTCAATCCTAATGCAAAAAGATAGTTTTTTTAATTAAATAAAAACAGGTGTTTTATTTATCATATAGTCATTTCCCAAGTCAGTTGACTATATGAAATATTTCACGATGTATGATAGAATTAAATAGTTAATCAGTAATAAAAGTTAGGGTAAATTAAAATGAAAACACTTAAAAATAACATAATTTTAACAGCAATAACATGTCTTGTGCTTGCAGGCAGCCTGATTACGTTTGCGGCAATAGCACCTGAACAGCAAAAAGACTCTGCCCAGCCAAAAACTCCTGCGGCTGCAGAACAAACAACGCAACCTCAAACACAACAAGAGGTTAAGCTGGATAAGACCGTAAAAGCGGCAGAGGATAAACCTTCATCAATGACGACCCCGCCTGCCAATGCAAACGAATACAGCGCTGTTGCATCATTGAATATCGTCAACAATCCGTCGGCATACGTGGGTAAAAAGGTTAAGTTTAAAGCTTCTTTTGACAAATTTTCCACTTTAGGTCTGGATTACAAACCTGCATTCAGAGATTCCCAAAAATATATTTCTTTCCTGATTAAAAGAGACGATGTAACTGACCACACAATACCTCTTTCAGAGATGAAAATATTTATAAAACGCAGCGAAGCCGAAAAATTTATCGACCTTGATTCCGGTGATATTATAGAAGTTTACGGTAAAGTATTTTCCGATGCTTTAACAGACGCCTGGGTTGATACTGACAAGCTCGTTGTTATAAGCAAAAAGAAAAAAGACGAAGATAAAAAAGCTAAAATTTAAATTCACAACAATTGGAAATAAACAAAAATATAAATGATAATATTTATCGCATATTGATATAGTTGCGGAGTTATGAATATGGCAAATACTAAAACAGATAAAACTGAAAAACAGGAAAAAACAGAAGAAAAAAATAAAGTATATCTGACTGTTCACGGTCACTTTTACCAGCCGCCGAGAGAAAATCCCTGGCTCGAAGCAATTGAACTTCAAGACAGCGCGCTGCCTTTCCACGACTGGAACGAAAGAGTTAACCTAGAGTGTTACAATCCTAATTCTGCCTCAAGAATTGTGGATGACAAAAATAAAGTCCTTGATATAGTTAATAACTATTCCCTAATGAGCTATAACTTCGGACCGACGCTGTTATCCTGGATGGAAAAACATGCCCCGAAAACCTATGAAAGAATAATAAAAGCTGATGTTGTCAGCCGTGTGCAGTTTTCTGGTCACGGAAACGCCATAGCTCAAGTTTACAATCATATTATCATGCCTCTGGCAAACCGCAGGGATAAAGAAACCCAAGTAAGATGGGGTATAAGAGATTTTGAATACAGATTCGGCAGAATGCCGGAAGGTATGTGGCTCGCTGAAACAGCCGTAGATGATGAGACTCTCGAGGTTCTTGCGGATAACGGTATTAAATTCACTATTTTATCTCCTTATCAGTCATTAAAATACCGAAAAATGGGCGATAAAGAATGGACTGACGCAGGCTGGGGAAATATAGACCCTGCAAAACCTTACAGATACTTTATTAAAAACAATCCTAAAAAATTTGTTGACCTGTTCTTTTACGACGGCGCTATTTCAAAATCCGTTGCATTCGATAACATTCTTCAAGACGGCAACAAATTTGTAGCAAGACTCAAAGAAGGTATCTCTACCTCAAGAAACTATCCTCAGCTTATCCACATCGGCACTGACGGAGAAAGCTACGGTCACCATACAAAATTCGGAGATATGGCATTAGCTTATGTATTAAGAGTAAAAGCCAAAGAAGAAGGCTTTACAATCACAAACTACGGCGAGTATCTTGAAAAATACGGCGTACATGATGAAGTCGATATCAAACAGGCATCATCCTGGAGCTGTTTCCACGGAGTAGGAAGATGGAAAGAAGACTGCGGCTGTTCAACAGGCGGTCAGCCCAGCTGGAATCAAAGATGGAGAAAACCTCTCCGGGACGCTTTAGATTACTTAAGAGATAACCTGATTGAACTTTACGAAAAACACGGAAAAAAATTCTTCACAAAAGACCCGTGGGATGTTCGTAACGAATATATAAACGTTATTCTCGACAGAAGCGAACTTTCTATTAAAAACTTTCTTAAAAACAATCTTAAACCGGAATGCGACGATGATGATAAAGTTGCGGCGATGAAACTTCTTGAAATACAAAGACAGGCAATGCTTATGTACACAAGCTGCGGCTGGTTCTTTGCAGATATTTCCGGTATTGAAACAACTCAAATAATGAAGTATGCCGCACGAGCTATGCAGCTTGCTGCAAGCTTTACGGAAAAAGATTACGAAACCGAATTTATCAACATTCTTGCTAATGCACAGAGCAACATTAAAGAGTTCGGAACAGGCGCTGATATTTACAGAAAATTTGTTAAACCTTCAGTTGTTACAATAAAACAAATTGTAAGCCTGTGGGCAATATCTTCACTTTACGAAGAAGATATGGAGGATGAAACATCATTCTACTGTTACGACATAAAACGTTTAACATACAAGATTGTTTCAAAAGGGAAAAACAGCCTGTATCTCGGACGTGTTGAGATAAAATCTCAAATTACGCTTGAAAAATACGACATGATTTTTGCACTGCTTAAATATTCAGGAGGCGACTTCCACTGTGCAATAAAAGAATATGCTTCCGCAGAAGAGTGTAATAATATCAGAAAGAATATGACAGAAACGTTCATAAACTATCCTCTGACCGAAATAATAAGAAGTCTTGATAAAAACTTCGGTACGGAATACTACACTCTCAAGGATATATTTATTGAAGAAAGAAGAAAAATCCTTACTATTATGATGCAAGGCAAAACAAAGAAATTCTCCGGACTGTATAAAGATATTTATGAAGACGGAAAAGCTTCTGTTCTTAACTTTAAAAACCTTGGACTTACTCCGCCGGATGAATTTAAAATTGCGGCAAAATACGTACTGGGTGTTGAATTCAACAAACAGATTGAAGATTATCAAAAGTCAATGAATGATCACGAGCTGCAAGAAGCTATTGACCTTTATAACGAGGCAAAATGGCTCGGGGTTTCTCTGGATAAAAAGCTTGCAAATACAGTGTTCACGGAAAAAATTACCGATGCAATGTATGACCTTGCCAAAAATCCGGAAATTCACAGAATAGAAACAGTATTAACCCTGTTCAAATACGTCGATGCTCTGGAGCTGCATATTGATACATCAGAATCTCAAAACACATACTTTAACAAGATTCATGAAATACTGGAAAATGTGGTTTCTAATATCGAAGAAGTTAACAGCGACTATGACCGCAAATTTGTGCTGCTGCTTCTGGAACTCGGTAACAAGCTGAATATAAATACAGATTTTTACCGGGAAACATTTGATAAAGCAATGTCGCCGCTGACAGCCGCAATGAAACAACTCAAAGATTCTAAAAAATAACAAAAAAGAAAATACTTAATAAAAAGCCCTTGTCTGCTACTATGTAAGACATGGGCTTTTATTAAAATTTTGCTTGAGTTATTATAAAATAACAAACAGATAGGGAATACGCACACTATGAAAGATATGTTAGATAAAATTCTTCAAATAGAAGAAAAATATGTTGAACTTGGCAAAATTTTGTCAGATCCGGATGTAATTGCAGATTATGAAAAGTTTAGAGATTTGTCTAAACAAAGAAAAGCAATGGAAGAAACCGTTGATGTATATCATCAGTGGAAAGACAATACAGATGCCATCGAAGACGCAAAAGAACTTTTAAAATCAGAAAGCGACCCTGAGATGAAACAGTATCTCCATGGCGAAATCGATTCTAACGAAGCTAAAAACAAAGAACTTGAAGAAAGAATGAAAGTTCTTCTGCTTCCGCGCGACCCTATGGATGACAAAGATATTATGCTCGAAATCAGAGGCGGTGCAGGCGGTGACGAAGCTAACATATTTGCGGGCGACCTTATGAGAATGTATCTGCGCTACGCAGATAAACAAGGCTGGCAATCACAAATTTTAAGCAAAACAGATTGCGAAGCCGGCGGGGTTTCTGAAGTTATTATCTCAATCAAAGGCGACAGCATTTACTCTAAATTAAAATATGAATCCGGTGTACACCGTGTACAGCGTGTTCCGCAAACAGAATCCCAGGGCAGAGTTCACACATCAACTGCAACAGTAGCTGTTATGCCGGAAGTCGACGATGTTGAAATAGAATTGAACCCAAATGACCTTGAAATTTCCACAGCGCGTTCAGGCGGTGCGGGCGGACAAAATGTTAACAAGGTAGAGACAGCGGTAAGAGTATTCCACAAACCGTCAGGTATTATGATTTTCTGTACAGAAGAACGTTCTCAGCTTCAAAACAAAGAACGCGCACTGCAAATTTTGAAAGCAAAATTATACGATATAGAAACACAAAAACAAATGCAGGAAATAACCGACCTCAGACGTTCTCAGGTAGGTACAGGTGATCGTTCCGAACGTATCAGAACATACAACTTCCCGCAGGGACGCCTTACTGACCACCGTATAGGTCAAAACCTTAACGTATGGACAGTTATTGACGGCGACCTTGATGAGCTGATTAACCTGCTTATGGAACACGACCAGAAACTTAAACTTGAAAAACTGGCAGAAATCAATTAACAGGTGATTTATGAAAGAGTTTAGATCAGGTTTTGTAGCAGTTATTGGCAGACCCAATGTGGGCAAATCAACCCTGCTCAATACTGTTATCGGTCAAAAGATAGTCATTGCAACCGATAAGGCACAAACAACACGCAAAAGAATCAAAGGTATTTATACAAATGCAGAAGGGCAGATTGTCTTTATTGACACTCCTGGGATTCACAAGCCTGTTGACAAACTCGGCGAATTCCTTATGGACGAAGCGAAATGTTCAATCCCTGATGCTGATTTGATTTTGTTCATTGTCGATGCGTCAGAGCCGGCAGGTGCCGGAGACAAGTGGATTGTTGAAAATCTGCTTAAAAAGACCAATATCCCTGTTATTATAGTCTTGAATAAAGTTGACAAGCTAAAAGACCCGATAAAAAAAGAGCAAAACATACTTACATACAAAATGCTGTTTGATACAAATCTTCCTACAGCAAGGATTTCTGCCCAAACAGGACGAAATATCGACACGCTTATTTCAACAATTATGCGAAAACTTCCTGAAGGTGCACCGATATACGATGAAGATGACCTTACGGATGAAAGCATGCGCTCAATTGCGCAGGAAATTATCAGAGAAAAAATTCTGCTAAATACAAAAGATGAAATCCCTCACAGTGTGGCTGTTATTATCGAAAAATACGAAGAAAAAGCAGATATAGACAGGATTTCTGCTGTTATACACGTTGAACACGACAGCCAAAAAGGCATTATGATAGGTAAAAAAGGGCAAATGCTCAAAAAAATAGGCACGCAGGCAAGGCTGGAACTAGAAAAAATGCTTGATAAAAAAGTTTTTCTGGAACTAAATGTCAAAGTATCTAAAGATTGGCGTAAAAAGACTCCTGACTTAGAAAACTGGGTGTAAAGATTTTCCATGCAAATAGCAAAAAAAATTCATTTTGTGTTTTATAATATCAACGTATTATGAAAGGAAAATCATGGTCGCAGGTACAAGTTTACTTTCTTCAATGCCAAAACCGTCTCAAAACTGGCAGCAGCACACAGCACCGGTCATTGCGAGTGTAAAAGTAGGCGACGTTGTTGGTGGAGACTCAAAACCGCAAAAAAAATCTTTTTTGTCCCGTCTTTTTGATAATCTTAGAACACGACTTGTACAAAAAAGAATTGCAAAGCTTGAAAGCATCCCTCCGGAAAAACGAACACCCACCCAGCAGGCAGAACTGGACGCAAATAAACAATCCGTAAATTTTATGATATAATCGATACCGGTTAGTTTACGGGGATAAATAATGATTGTAAAAACTTTTCCGCTCGGTCTTATAGGCACAAATGCTTATCTGCTTATTGATGAGGAGTCAAAAGAGGCTGTAATAATTGATTTAGGCGGAGATTACCGCGCAATAAAAGATGAACTTGAAAAAAACAATGCTTCTTTAAAATATATTTTAAACACTCACGGGCATTTTGACCATATTTTAGGAGAAAAAGATGCTCAGGAAGTTTTTGATGTACCTGTTTATGTGCATGAAGAGGACAAATACCTTGTTCAAAATTTACCAAAACAATTAGAGCGTTTCGGATTTGCAGAAAATGCACTTCCGCCCGAAAATTTAAAAACTTTTACGGAAAAAGATACATTCAAAATCGGTGATAAAGAAATAAAAGTTATCCATACACCCGGACATACCCCCGGCAGCGTATGTTTTTTAGTTGGGAAGCTGCTTTTTTCCGGCGATACTTTGTTTTATACTTCTGTTGGCAGAACGGATTTTGAAGGCGGAAGTTTTGCACAATTGAGCAACTCTATAAAAGAAAAATTGTTTAAACTGGATGATGACATAGATGTTTACCCGGGTCATGATTCAAAAACCAGTATAGGTTACGAAAAAAAATACAACTGCTATTTTGGTTCTAACATTTTATAATTAAAGGTCTTTTAAATCTTTTTGAGGGTTTGAAGAAACCTGTCTTACATTAAATTTTGATTTTAAAAATTCAAGCATGTTAGGTGTCAAAATATTGGCTGTACACACAGGAAGATATATATTTTTTATCCCGAGATAACGCAGATTAAACAAATGCGACATTGTATGCATGTTGCATGTTGTAATAAATACACTCACGGGAAATTTTTCAAAATCAATATGATTTTTAATGTGCGTAAGTATCTTGTAAATCAAAGAAGAATTAAAAAAGGAATCAAAATACAACACATTGTTCTTTTTGGAGGTCATTACAGTACTTATGACAAAATAATCATCGCCAAGATGTTTTTCCATTTCGCTGAAATATTCGCTGTGCATTGCAGCATGATTTAAAAGCCCCACGATTATGAGATGTTTTATCTCCTTGTTTTCAATTTTTTCAATGACTTCATCAACTTTTTGCATAACAAGATTTTCATCGTAACCTACTTTTACGGTGGTTATTCTATGGTTGTCTTTATAGCCTTCGCTTTCCTGTGCTGTTTGAATAAGCTTTGAAAAGTCATTGTTTTCAACACGTGTCATACCTTTGCCGCCGATTATATTTGTGGTGAATATTCTGCCGCGATAAAGTCTGTCTAAAAGATACTGAAAATCTCTGATAACAAGAACAGCTCCTTTAAATGAGGTAAAATCATACTGCACATTATCAAGCGACATCTGATAGTGCCCCTTTAAGTTAGGGAAGTTTTTAAACTTAGGATAAGCATGTGCAACAATAAGCCCGTTGTGGGTGTAAACATTTATGTCAGTGTCCTTTAAAGTTTCCAGAAGATTTTCTAAATCATTAAGGTTTTGACCTGACACAAGTATGGACTTACCTTTATCAACACCGATTTGTACATCGTTTAGAGAAATTTTGCCGTAATACTCTTCTTTAAGTCTGTGTAATTTTTGATGGATTTCAAAATTTATTTTTGCAAAGTCATTAATTTTTCTAATCAGCTTTGACTCTTGTATTGTTGAAAAATTCAAACTGTTGAACAGTTTTAATATTGCGTCTTCTTCCGGAACATAGTCATCTGTGTAAGATTTTAGCTCCACAAGCCTTATACTTGCACTTTTTATCAGATTCAGAATTATTTCATAGATATTTTTTACATCAGAGTTTAAAATTTTGTTTCTTAAAACAGCCTGCTGTTCTCCCTGCTGCACAATAGCCGACATATTAAACTTTTTAAAATCTATATTGGATTTTAAAATCTGGCAGTCTATGTTTTCCTTGTCACATACTGCAATATAAGCTTCTTTAACGGATTCTTTTTCGCTGTGGATTTTATAAATCAAATCTTCAAACTCCTTGCGGTTAAATTCGTACCCGATTAACACGACAGACAAATAGTTTATAATCTGATTTTTAAGCTCTTTATTTTCATAGCCGAGTTCCTGCATTTTTATGTAATAGTAAGTAATCTGCTTTAATTCATAAAGCAAAACCTCCATAAGCGAGTAAACAATAGGATCTATACTGCAAAATCCTTCTATTGCACAATCGTTGTATGACATATTATCATCAGTCCAAAAGTTTTTATCCGAAAATTTGTTAATCATAACTGCATGTTAACCGGATTAAAGATTTAAACCATTAACCGGCAGAGCTATAAAAAAATAATCTATATAACATCTATTAAGACTATGCGTAGAAAATAAAATATATAGTATAATTTGTTATCAAATAAGAAAATCAAAAGGACGGATTATGAAAAATATAAAAAATCTTGCAGTTTTAGTTTTTGTAGTATTTATCAGCCTTGCCCAGTGTGTTTTTGCGCAGGACTATTCAACCTTTAAACTCGATAACGGACAAACCGTTATAATTAAAGAAGTCCATGACAACCCGATTGTCACTATAGATACCTGGATAAAAACGGGTTCTATCAATGAAAATGATACAAACAACGGTGTTGCACATTTTTTGGAACACCTGTTTTTTAAAGGAACAACAAAACACCCTACAGGCGAGTTTGACAAAATACTTGAATCCAAAGGTGCAATGACAAACGCTGCAACAAGCAAAGATTTTACACACTATTACATAACAATTCCGTCTAAATATTTTAACCTCGCTATGGATTTGCACGCCGATATGCTGCTCAATCCGCTTATCCCTGATAAAGAACTCGAAAAAGAAAGAAAAGTTGTTATAGAAGAAATTTCTAAAACCAATGACAACCCTGAAAACAAATTGTACGAAAACATGATAAAATCACTCTACCAGAATCATCCGTACAAAAGACAGGTTATCGGCAAAAAAGAAATTATAGAAAACATCCCGAGAGAAGAAATATTGTATTTTTACAACACATGGTACAACCCGTCCAATATGATAACCGTTGTTGTCGGAGATGTTAATACTCAGGAAGCTTTGAAGATAATAAAACACGACTTCAACAAAAAAGAAGCTAAAAAAACAAAACTTCCTGAATACAAACAGGATAAATACCTCGAAAAATCAAAAGAAGTAACCGCCCATGACAAAGTAAAAACAGGCTATATGATGATAGGTTTCAGAGGCGTTCCCCAGCAGGACCGTTCTGACAGCTATGCTCTTGATGTACTTGCAACATTGCTTGGCGACGGCCGCTCTTCTAAATTATATCAATCAGTCAAAGAACAACAACAGCTGGCTTACAGTATAGGCGCAGGACATGCTTCCATGAAAGATGACAGTATTTTATATGTCAGTGCAAACTTTATTCCTATAAACAAAGAAAAAGTTAAAAAAGCCGTTTTTGACGAAATTGAAAAAATAAGAAACGGAAACTTTGACGAAAAAGAGATTCAAAAAGCCAAAAGTATAATCGAGAGAGATACCTTCTATTCAAGAGAATCCACCTCTAACATAGCAAACGAACTCGGATACACAACGCTTGTGTACGGAGATTCCAAATACTATGACGAATACATTGAAAACATAAACAAAGTGACAAAAAATGATATTATAAGAGTTGCAAAAAAATACCTCAACCCCAATCAGGCAGCTGTTTCTATAATGCTGCCGGATGAAACTTGTCAGGAAAACACAAAACCAATAAGCAATGTAAAAAAACACACTCACCCGAACAAACCGGTGCTTGTAAAAAAAGACAAAACAATTTCTCAATACAAGCTACCCTGTAACATAAATCTCATTATCAACCACAATCACCTTAACGATATTGTGGCAATGACTGTTTATTCAAAAGGCGGCAACTATATAGAAAAAAAACCGGGGCTCGGCTCAATAACCTCAACACTTATGTTAAAGGGAACAAAAAAATATTCAGCACTTGATTTGTCCCAGACAATGGAACAAAACGGCATAATTATTGAACCCTCCAACAGTTCAGATATGTTCAGCATTGCAATAAAAACTACAAAAAACGATTTGCCTTTGACTTTTGAGCTGTTAAATGAAATAGTCAACAATGCTTCTCTTGATGAACAACAGCTTGAAAAAGTAAAAAAAGAAAAACTGCAGGCAATTCAAAGAAACAGAGATTTGCCTGTGAACGTTGCTCTGGAAGAATTTAAAACCGCAATCTGGCAAGGCACACCTTACGGCGTTACCGGCAAAATTCTGGAAAAAACAATCCCGACAATAAACCATAAAGACGTTACCGAATATTACAACGCACTTTTCTATCCCGAAAATCTTGTAATATCAGTAAACGGTAACGTTAATGACAGCGATATAATCAATGCGGTTACAGAAATTTTCTGCTTAGATAAACAAACAAACGCCAAAAAATTTGATTACAGCACATACAAAAATGTTTTCAAACCGCTGAACGCAAACAAAACCGTCAAAAAATCCAAAGACTCAGAAGCAGCATGGATAGTAATGGGCTGGCTCACTGACGGAGTAGAAAACCAGAAGGATGTGGCTGCTTTGCAGGTCATTGATTCTATTCTCGGCGGCGGCATGAGCTCCAGACTTTTCAACAGGCTAAGAGATGAACAGGGGCTGGCTTATCAGGTAGGTTCAAGCTTTGCCTCAAATGTAAACAAAGGGATATTTGTTCTTTACATAGGCACAAACCCGCAAACTGCACAGCATTCCAAAAACGAACTTTTAAAACAGGTTAACCTGTTGAAAAAAGAGTTTGTTTCAGATAAAGAGCTGCAGGAGGCAAAAGACAAAATCCTCGGCAATTTTATACTGTCACAGGAAACTAATATGGAAAAAGCTTCCACTCTCGGCTGGTTTGAACTTTCAGGCAGAGGATATGATTATATAAACAAATTCCCCGAGCTTGTAAAAAGCATAACAGCTACAGACATCATACGCGTTGCTAACAAATACTTTGAACAACCATACGTATTTACTATAGTAGCTCCGCAAAACTGTTTGAAAAATATAAAATAGCTAACGTCATCCTTGTATATGTTATGTAATATGGTGGCGAAATAACTCTTACTTAATATAAGAAATAAAATAAATAATAAATAATAAATAAATTAAAACTGCGTAAGCAGTATAAGCGGCTCTGCCGCAGGAATACGATTAAACACTGTTAGTTTTTAGAGTGAATTTTGACAGACCGTAACGTAGTGAAGTGGATGCAAAATTTATTCTA
>CASFCQ010000008.1 GCA_949293185.1 uncultured bacterium | reverse complement strand
GGCGAGTGTGTCTGAGCGCAGCGAGTTCGCGAGCCTGTGGTGAGGATTAGTTAATGTTAAAACGGAGTATCAGGTATAAAAAAATAATATACTCTTTGTATTAAGCTTCAACAAAATTTAAAACACCGCTGAAACCAAAATAAAAAAACACATAATCAAATATTATCAATATAATCTACTAAACCAATTTTAATGCCATTAGCAGCCCCGCAGGCAAATCTAAAACCTGTGACTGATATCTTGTGTCATTTTTTATTGTTTCAAGAAAATCAGCCACCTTAGCCGCGTGAGAAACAACATTGTCAGCAAGAATTATTGCTCCTTTAGGCAGCTTATCTTTTAACAAATCAAAGTACTGAATATATTCGGATTTATTAGCATCAATAAAAACCATATCAGGTACAAAGTCTAATTCAGCCAATATTTCAAGCGCTCTGCCCTGCTTAAAAGTCACAAAGCTTGTTAAACCGCACTTTTCTATATTTTCTCTGGCTATGCACTGTCTTTTTTCATAAAATTCAATTGTCGTTAAATGACCATTATTGCCGGAATCTTTAAGCGCATCAGCTATCCACAGAGTAGAATAACCGTTGGATGTACCAATCTCAAGTACATTTTTTACATTCGAAATTTTTATAAGCATGCTGATAAATTCAGCTGTCTGACGTGATATATTCCAAAAATCATGCTGAGTCAGTTCTAATTCTTCTGACAATTGTAAAGTTTCGGCGTTCATTGCGGTAATTTCCTTATTTAACTTTTCTGTTTATCAATTGCAAGTCACTAATTGTAACAGCAGACGGAATCGTCTGAAGAACAGTATTCTTTTTATAATCATACACGTGATATTTTTTATCAAGAACATTCGTTATAAGCATAATATTGGATTTAGGAACAAGAACAATTTTTTTTGAAAATCCGCCGCCGGGAAGTTGAACCTTTGACATAATCGAAAAATCTTCCAGATTAAATACATCCAGTTCATTCGATGCACAGAGAATATACAATTTATTGTCCAATAAAACCATATCAACAGGTTTGTGAGCAAGCGGTTGTGAATAAATAATATCTTTTAATTCATTGTCAACAACCTGCAACTCACTATTTGTTCTGGACAGCAAATATACATTGTTGCCTCTCAATGCCAGTTTAGATATATTTGATGCATTATAAACGTATTTGTTTAAATAAGTCTCGTTCAATGCAAGCGTGTAAATATCTCCGGTATTTCTGTCTGAATAGACTATTGAAGCGCCATCATCGCTCAACGCAATATTTTTAGGGTATCCTTTGACTTTAATTTTTTCAAGCAAAGCCATATTTTTTAAATCTATAACAAAAATTGCCTGATCATCTAATACAGAAACAAAAGCTCTGGTTTTATCCTTATTCAATATTATTTCAGCAGGCTGATATGATAAGTCAATTTTCTTTGCAATAACCTCCTGATCAATATCTGCAACCTCAATATATGTCTTACCTGCTGCAGCAACAAGGAGATATTTGTCATTTACAACAGGCTGTACAAATTTCGGAAGATTTTCCAGTTTTAACGTATACTTTGGTACAACAGAATCAGTCGGTATCACATTAACAACTTTAGAATCCAATGTTGTAACAAGCAGTGTTTTATCCGTCAATGCAGATACCGGCATAATTTTTATATCATTCTTTAAATTTGTTTTATCAACAAGTGATGATTCTTTTAAAATGTCATTGACACGTGAATCAGCAACATTTATGACCAGATCCCCCATCATAATTTTCATATCTTCAGGAATAATCAATCCCGGAGGAACAAGCATATCCTGAGGGAAAATACCTGTTTTTACAACAAAAGGAATGTTTTTTGTGTCAGTAACAGTAATTTGACCTTTGGCATTTTTAATTACTTTCAACAAAGCAAAATTTGAATCAAAAACTACAACCTCCGGAAGCTGAGATAATTTTTGATTCAGCGGATATGTTACGACAACCTTGCCTGTCGGTTTTTTCTTCGGATTAGAAGGTAAAACCGGCAAATACACAGTTCCGTCAGGCAAAGATACCAAACCGTCAAAACGAATACTTGCTTTAGGCAAATCAGTCTTAATAGATCGGACAATATAATCAGGAAGTTTAGTTGCATACGATGACATAGCCGACAAACAGTATACCAGTGTCAAAACAGCTGTATTTTTTAAGTTAAACTTCATCATACTATCCTTATATAATTAACTGTGAATTGCGTTTTTAAACTTATCTATTAATTTCTCGCTTGGCTTTTTATTTTCTGATAATTCAAAAAGCTTTTTATAGAGTCTTTTCTCTTCATCATTTAAAGATTTAGGCGGTTTGTATTTTATTAACACAAGATGGTCGCCTCTTTTTTCAGGATGTCCTAAATATGGAACACCTGCATTTTTTATAGTAAGTATTTTACCATATTCTATGCCTGCGGGCACGACCAGTTCCTTTTCCCCATGAACGGTATTAACAGTGATACTATCACCAAGAACAGCCTGCGGGATATTGATACTAACTTCCGAATATATATTAAAGCCCTCGCGCTTAAAAAGTTTATGCGGTTTTACATGCATTACAACGTATAAATCTCCGCTCGAACCGCCGTTTTTACCGGCATCACCCTCTTTAGCAATACGTATTTTAGCATTATTGTCTACACCTGCAGGTATTTTAACTTTAATAGTTTTCTCTTTTTCTACTCGTCCCTCACCATTGCAAGTTTTACAAGGAGATCCGATAATTTGTCCCGAACCATGGCATCTCGGGCACACCGTAACCTGCTGTATGCTGCCGAGAATAGTTCTTGTAACATGGGCAACACGTCCTTTACCGTTGCAGTCAGGACAAACCGTAGGTTTTGTTCCGGGCTGAGCACCGGTGCCGTAGCAATCTTTACACATTTCAAGATGGTCTATTTTGATTTCTTTTTCAACACCAAAAACAGCTTCTTCAAACTCTAAATCAATATCCAATCTAAGATCGTGCCCGCGTTGAGGGGCATTTGGATCGACCTGTGAAGAAGAAAAACCGCCCATGCCGCCAAAAAAAGATTCAAAAATATCATTTATATCGCCAAACCCGAAATCAAAAGGTCCTGCGCTGTCAAATCCAGCATTGGTTAATCCCTCTTCGCCGTATCTGTCATATAAAGAGCGTTTTTCCTCGTTAGACAAAGTTTCATATGCTTTGCCTAACTCTTTAAACCTTTCTTCTGCATCAGGTGCTTTATTTACATCAGGATGCAGCTCTCTCGCTTTTTTACGGAATGCCGCTTTAATTTCGACTTGTGTTGCCTCTTTACTTACACCCAGTATTTCGTAATAATTTGCCATCTTTCCCACTATTCACTAACTGCTACATTAACAAGCGAAGGTCTCAAAACTTTATCACCAAGCTTGTAACCTTTTTGAAGCTCGGCAATAATAGTATTTTCAGGATATTCAGCCGTAGGAGTCTGCATAACAGCCTCATGCATGTTAGGATCAAATTCCTTATCTTTTGTATCGATTACCTCTAGACCGATTTTTGCAAGAACATCATATATCTGTTTAAAAACAAGATTATAACTGTCTTTTACAGTATTTACATCGTCAACATTTTCAACAGAAGCTTTTGCTCTGTCGATATTATCAAGCGCCTCGAGCATTTTTTTCAAAGTTTCCTCAGCACCATATTTTAAAAGAGCCTCACGCTCCTGCATTTGTCTCTTTCTGTAATTATCAAAATCCGCAGCCAGTCTGATATATTGATTGTTAATCTTATCAAGTTCAGCCTTTAAAGATGTAATCTCATCCGTAATCTGAGAGTCAGGTTCTTCAGCTGCTTTGTCGTTAGCTGGCTCGTTTTCATCTAAACTGGTATTAGCAAACGGATTGTTTTCAGACTTTAATTCTTCCGTATTATTATTTTCTATATTTTCATTCCCCATAATAAAAACCCTTTATTAAATTTCAATATATTAATTATAAATTATCAAGGCATTTACTCAAGGAAATTTAATTATTTCTTAACTTTTCATAAATTCAGACTTTAATATGTTTAAAAAGTTTCAATTGTTAAGAAATGTAATGAAAAAATATAAAAATGAATTTAGAAAAATAAAAATGTTTTTATATATATACGAGGTATATAAAAAATATTTCAGAGTAAATTTGAAGAAGGAGTAAATTATGAACGTATCAGCAATCGGAAATCTATTCACACCTTACAAACAACCTGAAAGAGTTGAACAAAAACAAGTGGAAACTGCAGGCTCACTTGCATTCGGTTCTGTAGAAACAGCCGGCTCACTTGCAAACAATGTAGGCGGTTCATTCTCAGCTATGGCATAGGCAAAGTTATAATCATACGGAGAACTGGACGACTACTATTCTATCGGGGTGGAAATGACAGAAATTACTGAAATTAAAATAGCCAAATATGCTCTGATTGCCATACTGCTAATGAGCATGGCTAACTTTTATACATCAATAAATACACTTGCTCAAACAACTAACTACGGAAATTATCCGTCTGTATTATCTGGCTACAACAAGTAATAATAAGCAAAAGAAATAAAGAGAAATACTAAAGCACCCGACAGGGTGCTTTAGTTTAATTCATCGATTTATAACATTCCTTGCAATAGACTTCTTTGCCTAAGATTGGTTTAAAAGGCACCTGAGTATGAGCACCGCACTTTGCACAGACTACATCATACATCTTTTTTCTGTTATTTTGTCTTCTTTTTTTTCTGCATTCAGGACAACGTTTTGGTTTATTTACCAATCCTTTTTCAGCATAAAATTCCTGCTCACCTGCTGTAAATACAAATTCTGCACCGCAATCCTCACAGATGAGTTTTTCGTCTTGATACATTAAATTTCTCCTTGTTATAAATTGGTAAAAATACCATTAGTATGCTTAATTATTTTATACCTTTTCAGATAATTAATCAAATTTAAAAATAAAAAAACCTGATAGTAATATCAGGTTTTTTATATCATTCACTTTACACACGCGAGGAATTATATGAACTTACTTATTATGCGTATTTAGGAGCTGTTCTTTCTATATTCTTGCTTTCCTGTTCTTCAACCTTATCAAGTTCGGTTTCTGCAGCTTTCAACTGAGTTTCTATCATCAATTTTTGGTTAGTAATATCAGTTTCAAGACGTTTTACCTTAGCTGCTTCAGCCTTACCTGCAGCATCAAGAGCCTGTTTAAAGAAGGAGTTAAATACAAAGTACTGGTTAGCGTAGATTGAATTAGGGTTGGAAGGATCAATAAGCATACCGTATTGACCACCGGAAGCGGCATTCATATTCATTACATTTGCATTATATATTTGAGAAGCTTGAGATGCCTCAAATAATGCTTGCGGAACGCTATTATTGAAGAAATTCATATTAGCGCCGAATATGCTTGCCGGAGAGCTCATAAACTCACCGGGTGAAATAACCCCATCAGCTACGTTACCTGCATAAACAGATAAATCTTGAAGCTTTTGCGACAACTCCATCAATCTGTATTGAAGGTTGTTGATACGCTGAGTCAATTGTAGCTTTCGCATTGTAAAAATTGCGTACACTGTTTTAATCTCCTACCATAACCAAACTTTATTTAACCTTACATATATATAAAAACATTTTGAAAACAAAAATTGCTCAAACAAAATTATAATTGCTCAAAATCAGAGAGAAGCTAAAAGCATTGTATTTATTGAGTTTTAAGGATTTACTACAAAAACAATATATATAAATAATATAAAAAGTAGTTATTTTTTATTGAATAAATAACTACTTTTTATATAAAATATTTTTTGCAAATATTAAGAAATATTAAGCATCTCTTGTTATTACTTTGTCGATTAAGCCATATTCAACAGCTTCCTTGGCTGACATGTAATAATCTCTTTCTGTATCCTTTTTTATTTTATCCAAAGGTTGAGAACAATTAGCAGCAAGTATGCCGTTTAGCATATTTTTCATTCTCAATATTTCTTTTGCCTCAATTTCAATATCTGTTGCCTGTCCCTGAGCTCCGCCTAACGGCTGGTGAATCATAATTCTTGAACTTGGCAGGGAAAATCTTTTTCCTTTAGTTCCTGAAGACAACAGGAAAGACCCCATGCTTGCAGCCTCGCCGATACATATTGTGCTGACATCAGCCCTGATACTCTGCATGGTATCGTAAATTGCCATACCTGCGGTGATTACACCGCCGGGGCTGTTAATATAAAGCATGATATCTTTTTCAGGATTTTCAGAATCCAGCAGCAATAACTCGGCTACTATTACATTAGCCATCTCATCATCAATCTCTTCACCTAAAAATATAATTCTTTCTCTTAATAATCTTGAAAAAATATCAAAAGATCTTTCACCTCTGGATGATGACTCTATAACCATTGGAACATAGCTTAAAATCTTTGAATAATCAGAATCAGTCATGCACTTCTCCTTTTAAGAAATGATAATAAATATTTTATTAAAACTAATTTACCACGGATAATTTTTATCCATAATCCACTCATTATCATACAAATAAGCGGAACAATACATAGGCATTTCTGCTTCTTTGTTACAGCCTAATTTTGTATCATTAACCAGTTTATCTTTAGAAATTTTTATATTATACGGAAGAAACGGCTTTTGTTTAGAGTTTAAAAGCATGAACACAAACAAATCTTTACCGAATGTATTTGGCTCAGACACTGAATTCATGTCTACATATACAATAGAACAAACCGAATCTTCTTTTTTACATTTACTTATTGTTTCAAAAGCAACAGCAACACCGTTTTTTAAAACAATAGACGGTATTTTAGATAAATTAACTTTTGTAGGTTTATTTTGGAAATTTTTATAAAAAACATCCGGAAAACACCCACCTGCCTCAGTTACGCAATTTTTTTCAACATTCATATACTGAGCTATATAGTTATTTATAATATCGGCATTGCGATAACCGCCTTTAAATCCCCATATATCAGGCGTAAAATTCAAGTTCATGGAAAACTGAAGAGTCTGATGCATATCTGAATAGAAGCTTCTAAGTCGCATTGTAGTATTTTTCTTTTCCCTTATTTGGTAAAAAGCGAAAAATATAGCCAACACAACGCCTACCAAAACTGCAATTGCACCAACTGCTCTTAATTTTCTTTTAGTTATTTCATCCATGACAATAATCATAACATAGATTAAAAAATATATACATATGTAATAATATTTTAATTTTTAAAATTATAAAATTGCATAAAATAATTCTTAAATTATAATTGATATAGACAGCATATTTAGTTAGGGAAGAGGAAAAACGATATGAATATCGCTCAAATGATGAAACAAGCACAACAAATGCAAAAAAAACTACAAGAAACACAAAACGAACTTGCTAATACAGAATTTAGTTCAGAATCAGGCAATGGTGCTGTTTCTGTCATATGTGACGGTCAAGGAAAATTTAAATCTATAAAATTGTCTAAAGCTGCATTAAATCCGGAAAATCCAGATTCTGTCGATACAGATACTGTTGAAATGCTCGAAGACTTAATAACTACTGCTATTAATAATGCAACTGAACAAGCAACAAAAGAAATGCAAACAAAAATGAAGTCATTAACAGGCGGAATCAATATTCCCGGTTTATTCTAATGCAATACACAAAACCTCTGGCAACATTAATAGAGCAGTTTCAAAAACTACCGGGAATCGGACCTAAATCAGCACAAAGGGTTGCTTTTCATCTTCTAAAAATGCCTTTAGGAGAAGTTGAAAAATTTGCCAGTGCAATGATAACGGCAAAAGAAACTATTCACTATTGCGACATATGCTTTAATATGTCTGCTACAAATCCTTGCGAAATTTGTTCTGCAACAAACAGGGACAACTCTGTTATTTGTGTATGTGCGGAAACAAAAGATCTTATTGCAATTGAAAATACAAATGAGTACAAAGGCAAATACCATGTACTGCAAGGGCTTATATCACCGATTGATGGAATCGGAGCAGAAGATATAAGAATAAAAGAACTTTTGCAAAGAATTGCTCAAAATGACATAAAAGAAGTTATTATTGCACTTAATCCCTCTGTCGAAGGTGAAGCAACAAGCCTGTATTTAACAAAACTGCTTAAACCTTTTAATATAAAGATAACAAGGATAGCTTTTGGTATTCCAATAGGCTCTGATATTGAATATGCAGACGAAATCACGCTTGCAAAAGCAATAGAATGCAGGCGTGAAATCAATTAAGTCCAAAAAGTTATATGCTTTTCTTAAGCAAAATTTTCATGCATATTTTATGAAGAAGATGATGTACCCACACCAATTGATTGCAATTGAGACAACATCTGCGAATACTGGCTGTTAATTGTTGCAATCTGCTGGTCCATATAATTAAACTGTTTTGTTATACGTTCTCTATAAATTTCCAGGTCCTCTTCTCTGTCGGCAATTTTATCCGCTAAATTGCTTATTTGGCTGGAAAGAGAAGAACTTCTTGCTGTAAAATAGCCGCCTTCTGTATCCAATGCAGCATCAAGCCCTTCCTGAACCATCTGCATAATACCTTGTGTTGCTTCCTCACCTGTTGCAGAATTAGCAGAAGTACCTATTAAGAGCTCTTTAACAGCGGCAGGATTTGATTTAAAAGCTTCATAGAACTTTTCTTCATCAATAACAAGAGAAGTTGTATCAGCATCAACATCCATGCCGGGAGCACCGGAGGTTATACCGATATCTGCTAAAGATTTGTATACACCGTCAGGATTAACTGTTGTCGTTATCATATTTCTTAATCTGTTTCTTATGGACACAAGCGTTGTTTCGCCGTACAAATCACCTTCTGCGTCGGTTTCCGTATCAGTATCATTAATAGCTTTATTAAAAGCATCAACAAATGTCTTTAATGCTTCAAGCACACCTTCAGCATCAGATTCTCTTTTAATATTAACTTTTACGACCTCATCACCAGTGACTTCCTTTAATTCAAGAGAAAGTCCGGTTATACCGGTTTCCGCACTTGTTAAATTATTAGTTGTTGCTTCTTTCTGCTTGCCGTTAATTGTGAAAATAGCATTTTGACCAACTGTCATATTGTCATCATCAGTCCAGCCTATCCATGACGCAAAATCAGAATTTTCTCCGTCTTCAATCACTATATCCTTTGCACCGAGATTTGTTCCTTCAAGAACAATCTGACCGTCCTCAAGGTGAGCTGACACACCTGCATCAGCAGAGTTATTAATTTGATAAACCAGTCCATCAATAGTTGTATCACCATCAACGGCAAAAGTAGCACCGTTAATTGTAAATGTACCTTCTTTGTCATAACCCAAATCAGCCAATGTCTTAGATGAATCAGAAAAATCAAGCTGCTTGCCGTCCTCACTTTCAGGACCGTAAGTTCTTCTTACAGTAGGAGAAGCCAGTTGCTGCACGCTTATTTTTAAAACAGCAGGAGTGGCAATCTGTGTTGCAGTCGCAGTTAAAAATTTATTATCCTCATCAGATGTTGTAACAGAGGTTTTTGTAAAAATATCAGCAGAAGCACCATGCAAAGAGTCCGTAAACTTAATAATTGAACTGTCTACAGAGCTGTATGTTGACTTCAGTGTATTAAGAGTGCTGGATTTTTCATTTAACTCATCTTGCTGGGCTGTTAAATTATCTATTTTAGATTGCTCTACCTCTACTAAAGCCTCAATCCACTCGTTAATAGGTAAACCAGAACCTACACCTGATATTGAAATTGACATGACAAATTACCTCACTTTTGTACAATATAATGATAAATAACAATCAAGAAAATTAGTATCAGTCATTTAAATTATTTTTATAAGATATAAACAAATAAAAAAGATATATAAATACGCATAAATAATAAATAAGCAGAATATATTTCTGATAATTTTACATTTTGTACTTTTTTATTTTATGGGTATAATTTTTATTGGAAGTATAGGTAAATTAGGTACATAATAATTTCTATAATTAATAAAAAAGCTGTTATATTCTTATTAACCGCAGGCATGCTTATCGGTCAGGCATCGCCTTCGTTTGCCGCAAATTCAAAATGGAAATTTTGGGAACGTGGCAAAAACGGGAATAGCGGAGGAATTCTAAATAAATTCCGTGATAAAAATAATAATACAGAAGAAAATGTTCCCCGGACACCGTCATCAGACACATTATGGGATGAGATACAGCCTGATGCACAGCAGCTTCAAGCTGAAAAGACAAAAACAACTTCTGATATAAAATTTTGTGATGTAGAAATCATAGGCAACAACCTGATAACTAAAGAAGAAATATTAGAACATGTAAAAATACAACCCGGCGATCCTTACAGTGTCGAAACTGTTCAACAAAATCTTAAATCTATATACGAAATGGGATATTTTAGCGACAAAATGAGAGCTATCCCTATAAAAGTTGATGACAAGAATATTAAATTAAGAATTATAGTACAAGAAAATATACCTATTACAGACTTTACAATCTCCGGTAATGACTCAATTGCAACAGGAGATCTTTTACAAATACTTAACGAGTTAACAAACAAACCTCAAAATATTAACAAAATAAACGATGCAATTCAGGAAATACAAGACTATTATGCAAGTCAGGGATTTATTCTTGCCAGAGTTACATCAGTTACAGACGATCCGGACGGAATTGTAAATATAACAATTGATGAAGGAAAAATTGGTTCTATAGTGATTGAGGGCAACAAAAAGACAAAAGATTTTGTTGTAAAAAGGAATATTCTTACGCAGCCGGGGACTATTTATAATGAAAATCTCATTAAACAGGATTTGATGCGTTTATACGGAACACAGGCGTTTAAAGACGTAAAACGAACTATTGAACGCGATGAAGACAACCCTGAAGTATACAAAGTTACAATACATCTTGAAGAACAAAGAACAGGAACAATTTCTCTCGGCGGCGGTATTGATACTGCAACAGGTTTGTTTGGTACAGGCGGATTTACGGATAACAACTTCTTAGGAACAGGACAGAGAGTTTCTCTCAGCTTGTTAGCCGGTACCGGTGTTGTTATGGCAGACAGCTCCATGCTTAACAGAGCAAACTTACAGGCAGAGTTAAGCTGGTTTGAGCCAAAGTTAAAAGGTACAGATAACTCTTTGATGATAAAAGTTTTCGGACGTGACTTTGCCAGCTACCAGATACCGTTGGCGGTTGAAAAAAGATTTGGTATAGAATCTACTATTTCCCGCTCATTTGTTAACTTCCCGCATTTGGTGGGTTCATTCGGTATCGGGCTTGAAAACGTACACGTTAAAGAAGGCGACGCAAACCAAATACAAAGATTATATGCTGCACACAATATTCCTATCTCAGAACGTGCAAAACAACTGCAAGGCGGATTGTTCCTGTCCTTATCACCCAGTTTAATTTATGATACAAGAGACAATTCAACGCTTCCGAGAAGCGGTGTGTTTGCTAATGTAAGATTTGATGAAGAAATTGCACTGGATGGTTTTGATAATACATTCGGTAAACTTTCCGGCGGTATCAAAAAATACTATCCTGTAGCTAAAAAATCATCTGTTTCTTTGGCATTTAGAGCCGGAGGTAAAATTCACGGAGATATTCCGGAAGTTATGGCTTATCGTTTAGGCGGTCCTTATACTGTAAGAGGTTTTAGAATGAGCGGTATAGGTACAGGTACAGGCTTTATGATGGGTTCTGCAGAATTCCAGACCCCTATTCCTTTTGTGGACAGAATTACGGATGCAAAGTTTCTTGATAACATAAGAATCGCAGCCTTTGTTGATGCAGGTCAGATTTACGGTTCAACTGTAACTAATGAAATATACAACAGACCTATTCACGCAATTACCGCAGGTGTCGGTGTCAGAGTATATGTTCCCGGAGTTGGTCCTTTAAGTATAGACTGGGGTTATCCGCTCACCGGTGTACCTGACGGAACATCTAAAGGTGCATTTACATTTGGCGTAGGAGAATTCTATTAATAGGTAATATTACTTATACAAAATGAACAATAAAGTCGTATAATCGTTAAATATTACGAGAAGAGAACGGAGGAACAAATATGATAAACTTAAATACCAGAAAATTAGTATCGGCTATGATTTTGGCTTCAATGTTGTCATTCGGCGCAGGTATGTTAACTTACACAAATTGTTCCGTTCCCGCATATGCAGAACAATTTACGCCGCTTCAGGGAAAAGTTGTATATATCCCATCCGGTACAGTATTTCCGGCAACTGCAACTATGGAATTGTCTTCTGAGTCGCTTGAATTAGGACAAAGCGTTTGTATAGCACTATCACAGGATTTTTATTACAATAACACATTAGTTGCACCGATAGGCAGTTCTGTCAACGGTACAGTAATTCAAGTCAAAAAAGCCGGCAGAGCAGGCATTAACGGACAATTAATGGTAAAATTTACAAATATAATTACACCATACGGACAAATGATTCCAATATCAGGAAAAATCCAGACAGAGGACGGAACAGGTCTGATAAAAGGTGGAACAAAACTGGAATCTGCAACAGAATATGCTAAAGATATAGCGATAGGTTCAGCAGCAGGCGCAGTAGCAGGTGTAATCATGGGGCCGCTCTCCGGAGGGAAAGTCGGTAAAGGTGCTGTTTACGGAACAGCTGTAGGCGCAGGTGTAGGCGTTGCAAAATCGATATGGGACAAAGGCGAACCTGCAACAATATCAGCAGGTACTGTAGTAAATATAGTGCTTGATCAACAAATAACCTTTACTCCGCAGAAAAAATAATACACCTAATTAAGTAAGTCGGGTGATTTGTTTTATGTTTATGCTTTTGCTAAACTAAAACAAAAGAGATTTGGGGACAAAATGACACTACTAGGCAATATCGAAACATACGAAGAAGAGGAAGAATTAAGAGAGGATTCCAAATACACATACGGAGTCTACAAAAAAGATGACGAAAATGACATCTCGCTTCCTAAGTGTTTTATATTCTCAGCTGTATTGCACCCGATTGCTGCAGGATTAATATGGCTTGGCATTATAATACTTGCACTTTTGGGCGTACACTTTTCGATTTTTGATAAACCGCAGCAAAAGCCTAAAGATATCGAATTTGTACTTGTAAATAAAGAAGCTGAACCCATAAACAAAAATACAAAGTTCAGAGCTGATAAAAATTCAAGAGCAGGCGGTATACATGACCCCAAACGTCCTGTTTCGTTGCCGCAGCCGGCATCACAAACCAGCAAAGCTCAGCAGGCTGCACCGACACAAAAAGCAACTACACCCAAAAGAACAGTGCAGCAGCCGGTACGCCAGCCTAAACAACAGCCAAAGCGACAAGCGCCAAAACAACAAAAAACAGCTCCACAGCCTAAACAAGCTTTGAATGTACCAACGCCATGGTCACCTAAAAAGACTGAAAAACCGGCAGCACCGCAGGGTGTACCAAAAGTTGAAGCTCCTGCACCCAAACCTGCAATAAAGCCAAGTGCTCCAAAGACTAAAAAGCCGACAGGAAGTTTTAATATTCCTGCACCTAAAATTGCAGCACCCAAAGTAGCCGGTCCTTCAGGAGGTCCTGTAGCCGGAACAAAATCAGGTTCAGGCTCAAAATCAGGAACGTCGGGAAGCGGCAGCAAATATACCCCCTCACCCAGCTTTTCACCCAGCAATTCTGGCAGTTCAAGCGGAGGCAGATTCTCTCCCGGGAGCACCGGCAGAGGCGGAAATGTAGGCAACCCCGGCCCAGGTAATCCCAAAGGAGCTCCAGGAATTGATGCGGTTAAAGAGCCTGATTTCGGACCTTATATGAGAGAGCTGCAGCGACGCATAAAAATGAACTGGGAACCACCGAAAGGTAACGAAAGTAAAAGAGTTGTGCTCTTATTTAAGATTGCTAGAGACGGCAGATTAATCTCACACAGAGTCTACAAATCATCCGGTTTACCAGCTGCAGACAGAGCAGCGATGCACGCGGTCGAACTTACTGCACCATTTAAACCGTTACCGCCAGAGTACAAAGGTGACAGTGTAGATATTCAATTTACTTTTGATTACAACGTTTTTGGTGCAACAGCTTATTAAAACAGAATAATAATATTTAAAATAGAAAGAGGACGAACAATGGAATTATTACTAAAAGCAGCAATAGAGGATCTTTGGATTATCGCACCAATTATTCTTTGTTCAATTTTGACTGTTATGGTTGCAATCAACAGGTTCTACTATTACAGCAAGAACAAAAGAAACGTGGTTTTATTTATACAAAAACTCCAGAAAGAACTTACTAAAAACAATCTTGATTCTGCACAGGGGTTAAGCGTTCAATTAGGCGGCATTATAGGTGAAGTTGCAGAAGAAGCTGTCAGAATTTTTTCTGAACAAAAAAGCGGATTCTCCCGATCTTTTGATATTGCATCCAGTCTTGCAACAAGAAAACTGGAAGCACACCTTACAATACTCGGTACAATTGGCGGTGTATGTCCGTTTTTAGGTTTGTTCGGTACTGTTGTCAGAATCTTATATACATTCCAGGACTTAGCAGTACAAGGAAACCAATCTGCAGCCGTTGCATCAGGTATTGCATCAGCGTTGATTGCAACTGCATTAGGTTTGGGCGTTGCTATTGTTGCAGTAGTTTTATATAACTATTTCCAATCAATGGTTAAAAGATTTGAAGATGATTTCCAGCTTATAAAACTTTTATTCCTAAGCTTTGTTGACAGCAATGAAGAAGTAAATGTTAATCAACCTACAAATATAGCATTATAATTATTAATTTTGAAAGTAAAACAAAATGGCATTTAAGACATCAAAAGGCAAAGAAGCCTTATTTACAGAAATAAATATAACTCCGCTGACAGATATCTTTCTGGTGCTGCTGATTATTATGATGGTTATTGCTCCGACATTCCAATCAAACGACAGCAGTATAAAAATGCCGGAAATCAACAGCGGACTCGTTGTAGAACAGAAAAACGCAACAATTTCAGTAACAAAAGAAGGCAACTTTTATGTCAACGGTGCACAAGTAAAAGAAGATGACATATACAATCAGCTTGTTGCACTAAAACCTAAACTTGAAAAAAAAGAAGTCGTTGTAAAAGCAGATGAAAGTGTAAAGAGCAGAGAAATTATGAAAATAATGCGAGCTGCTCAGGATGCTGAATTTGATAAACTTATTGTTGCCGGAGAACCTCTTTCTAAAAAAGAACAAAAACAGCTGAAAACACAGGATATACAAAAACACGCATCTGACTTAAGTCAAAATACAGCACAGGAATACCAGCAAACAGCCGGAGAAATTCCGACAGAGGAATAGGAATAAATTATGCCAAGAAACAGAGACACCTTTAATGAAATTAATATAACACCGCTGACAGATATTTTTCTGGTGCTGTTAATTATTATGATGGTTATAGCGCCGTTACTGGATCAACAGGGACTCAATCTTGCAGTGCCAAATAACGTTGAAGTGCAAGATGTTAAACAGGATAACAAACTCATTTCTGTCACAGTCAGCGATGATGACAGATATTACATAGATGAACAGGAAATTTCTTTTGAACAGCTTGAACCAACAATAAAACAGCGTTTAAAAGATTTTCCGGAAGGTGTGCTGATTTTGGCTCAACCGGAGGCTTCTCACGGAGCAGTTGTGAAACTTATGGATACAGCACGCAACGCCGGAGTCACCAATATCTCAGTTGCCGAATCATAAACTTAGTGTATATTTGCTTAAAATACTTTACCATTAACCCGATTAACAATATAATAGATACTACGATGGTATTTATTAAAGAATTTGAATAGAAATATGAGCGAAGGGTTAACATCAAAATTTTTAAAACAAGCATTCCAATTGCAGGAAGAAAAACATTACAAACAGGCAATTGAAGCTTTGTATAAAGCTCTTTGCCTTGAAAGTGATAATATTGAAATACTTTCACAGATTGCACAGCTTTATTTTCTGATGAATAATTTCGAAAGATCGCTTGAATATGCTGAAAAAATCCTTGATATAAATCCGGAACATATTGATACACTAAAGATTGTTGTAAATATAAATAAATTCAATAAAAATTATACAAAAGCTCTTCAATTTGCAGAAAAATTGTATAAACTCTCTCCGGACATAGATAACTTTGTTACATATCTTGAAATGTTAACCGAGTGCAGCCAGTTTAACACTGTTTTGACAGAGCTTGACAACAGCAAGTTCAACTATGAAGAACGCAAAAACGAAAAACTTTTGCTTATTGAAGGTTACGCAAGATTAAAACTAAACCAGATATTTAAAGCAATAGGCGTTTTCCAGGAAATTATAAAGCTATACCCGCACAACACTGATGCAAGATTCTATCTCGGAGTTATTTATTATCAAAAGCACCAAGACGCCGATGCGGAAAAACTCTTTAACAGCATACTGGACGAAATACAATGTGACAGAACTTACAATTATCTGGGTCTGCTTAAATTAGACCAAAACAAAATTGCAGACGCAATAAACTATTTCCAATTTGCAATAAAAATAGAACAAAACAACCCGTTTTATTATTACAACCTTGGAACAGCCTATTCGCTTAACGGCTGGTTTTTGGAAGCTGAAGATGCATTCAAAAAAGCTGTTTCTTTAGAACCGCAAAATGTAATCTATAACTATTCACTGGCTTATTTGTATTACGAAAGACAAGATTATAAACAATCGCTCGAAACCATAGAACATATATTGTTAATTAATCCGGAATATACGGATGCTGCTATTCTGAAAGCTTTAATAATGGCAAAAACAGGAAAAATCATTGATGCAAAAAATACACTGCAGCAAATTTCTGAAAAAATAACCGATAACGACTTTTTATACTATGCAATGGCAAAAATATACAAGGAATTTCCATTGTACAAAGAAGCCATTGACTGTCTTCAAAAAGCACTTTTTATTAAACCTGAATCATTAGAATACCTGAGTGAACTGGCAGACTGCTACTGCGAGCTTGACAGATATCAGGAAGCAAAAGACATTGCAACAAAAGTGTTATATCTAAACAATAGATTTATTTATGCTCACTTATTAATGGCCAAAATCAACCTTAAGCAAGGACGCTACATCGAAGCAGCAAAAATAGTCGAAAATGCAATAAAACTGGACAGCAACTGTGCGGAAGCATACAGATACAAAGCAATGATATTCGAAGCTCAGGGGCTGAAAAATCGTTCAATAGAAAATGCCAAAATAGCAGTATCATTGCAGCCAAACAATCATAGCTATTATGCATTTCTTGCAAAATTGTATTTTAATGCCCAGGAATATGAAAATGCATTTTTATATTACAAAGAAGCATCTATGCTGGATGAATTGAATGTAGATTATCTTTACAATGCAGCTGCCTCGGCTGACAAAGCTGATGACTTTACTAACGCAGCAAATTATTACTCTTATGCACTGAGGCTTGATCCGTTTAACAACCTTATCATTTATGAGTATGTCGACCTGCTGAAAAGAAACAATAAAATCAAACAAGCATTGAATCTGCTTAAAAACAAAATAAACACTGTAGAATCCCAAAATGTTGCTAAAGTATTAAAACAAAAATATAATGAACTTTTAGAAGAGTCGAAAAAGCCATTTATTCAAAAAGTAAAAGAATTGATTAATTTTAAGAAAAAATGATTAGTTTACCAGTATAAAGCACCATATTTTTCAAATGGTTTTATTTTATTTTTTATAATTTCTTTCATCTCTTTAACAGTTTTGTTTTTGTCAGGGAGGATACTGTCTTCAGACAATAATTCAAGTTCCATAAGTGATTCTTTTAACTTTCTGACTATTGATTTTACGCGTTCTCTCTGCTGAAACTGCCAGCCCTTAAAAGCACAATCAGGAGCAACCAGCGACCAACCGTTACGAGGAAGACGCCTGCAGCAATCAGGACGGGTTGAATAAATAGAACAAAGATTATCATCCGTTAAGTGTGGGCAGTAATAAAAAGTAATTTTGGACTCGTCTATATCAGTATTGCTCTTACGTAAATTGTTTATTATATTATCAACCTGATCAGGTACAGCTGTTCTGGCTTCTGAAACGGAGTTGTATCTTTTAAATATATTAACAAATACTTTAGCCTCTTCCTGACCTTGAGCTGCCAATTTTTGCAATTCATCATAAGTATAAGGAGCGGCTATCGCTCTGCAGCACTTACCGCACTTTTTACACAAATGCTGCGGAAAATCTTCAGAATGCTCAAAAAATATCTCATCATCCATAAGTTAATTATAGATAAACTATCTAATTTTTACAAACAAATACGGGAAAAGTTGAAATCTTTTCCCGTACTTGTAGAAACAAAAGAATATTATTACTCTTTATCTTTTTTATAGTCGTTAAGTTTAGCTTCAAATGTATTAAAGAAGTTATTATACAATTCATTGGCATTGAAGGCATAACGCTCTCTAGGACCACTTTTTGTATCCCAGTATCCGTAAGAATCAACTGTTGAAGTAATTGATTGGTCAATCATTGTTGATATATCGGATTCAACATACTTATCACCAAGTATAGCCTGAGCCTGAGCCATCAATGATGATCTTAACATTTCCAGTTTTTCTCTGGCTTTTGATTTGACGCTTGATTTTGCATCACCGCTACGCCATTTTGTAGAACCTCTAAGCTCGCCGCTTGCGTAATCATCAACCGCACCGGAATCTTTTAAGACCTGTGTTCTGTCTATTGTTCCATCGTTAGCTGTATTGCCTTTAAGACCATTAGTTGCTATTTCGTTAAATTCTTTAATAATACCGTCAACAAAGGATTCCACGGTTACAGTTGCATTGCCGTTGCCAATATTAATCAATTGCTGCAATACTGCATCATTCAAATATTTAGATATATCAGCTTCATTATAAAGATCACCTAATTGCTCTTTTAACTGAGCCTGTATTCTGTCTTCAAGTTGTGAAATTATTTTTTCAATATCACCTTTATCGTTACCGTTTGTCCAGTTAATTGTGCCGTTTTCATCGATATTGAAGGACGGAATAATCTTGTTATCGCCACCGTATGTATCATTGCTGCCGTATCCCCAGATACCGTTAGTCAAAGAACCGGGCTGCAAGTTTATATTCTTAGATTCATTTACTTTAACACCGTCTGCTATCTTTTCTGCACCGTATTCTGTCAACATATTATTTAACAGTTCTCTTATCTTGTCATAATCTTCTTGTGGTGTTGCTGAAGTTGCTAAACCATCAAACAATGCTTTTGCTTCCAAATAATCGCCATTTGTTTCATAATTTGGATATATTTCTTTTACAGCTGACTCATCTCCGCCTGTAAGCATTACATTCATGAACAGGTCTGTTGCAGATTCTATTATATTTTCCTGTTCTTCATTTGATATGTATGTGCCGGCAGCCTCAACATTATTTACAAGGCTGTCATATGCAGTTGAATCACCGTCAGCTGCTCTTGTAGATAAATAATTTATGCTGTTTTCAATTGTCAGATAATCTGCACTGATTTGTTTCATGTATTCTTCGAATTCTTCTTCTATGTCGCCAGTTCCGTCATAGTTTTCTAAAAATTCTTTCATTGCATTATCTAATCTGGCAGTATAATTATCCAGGTCTTTTTGACCTGCATCTGAGCGGGTATCTACTTGACCGGAATATCTTTCAGCCAATTCATCTGCTACTTTTGTCAATTGTTCCTGATATTCAGCTTGTTGTCTTGCATCTTTTGTTGTGTTTATTGCATCTACCAGTTTTGATGAACCGTCTACATTCTGACCGCCTATCAGTTTTGCGATTGCTTCTTCTGCTTTAGTCAAATATTCCTGCATTTTTTCAGGATCAGATGCTGCCTGCATTGATTTTATGGCATTCTGAGCTGTTATGTAGTTTACATCACTTTGATATTTTGTACTCAATGCTGACAAAAAGTCTGTATCTACTTCACCACTAAGCATTTGACCAAGTATATAGTCCACTGTCTGGTTCTTTAATTCCTGAAATTCATCCGGATCCATATAGCCTCCGACATCATTTGAGGCTGCATACAATCCATCAAAATTTCCTGCAGATGTTTTTTTATTCTCTATTGATTCATTAAACGCATCAACGCCTTCTTGTCTTGTTGCAAATGCGGTATCCATTGCCTGTATATATGCTGCAGAAACAGCTTCCATATCATACGGACCTTCCGGATGCTTTTGCAAATATTCATTTAAAAATTCTGTTTTTTGATTTTTTAAATATGTTATTATGCCGGATGCATCTGATGTTCCTTCCGCACCTGATTCATCCAATACTTTTTCTATATACTGGCTTTCAACTTTTGTTAAATACTGTTCCAGTTCCGTTTTATCGTTAGCAGTACTTTGCGCACCGTTGTTTATTGCGGCGTTATATATTCCTTCACCGCGGCTGTCTAATTCAGGTGCAGGTTCTTCTGCAACTTCCGATTCCGATGGTGTAGTTTCTGACGGCTCTTCAATTTGTACTTCGCCTTCTACGTCTTGTTCCTGAGAAATCCAGCTAATATTCGCAGAAAATTCTTCTGCAGAAACAATACCGTCTCTATTTTCATCTAATTTTTGAATTTCTTCTGCTGTTAATACTTTTCCTGTAAACGGATTAAAATTTACGCCATCAACCATAAGTTTTTACTCCTTATATTTTCCCTGTATGTTCTCTATATCGGTGATTTTTTTTTAAACTTTAGAAATAATAAAAGAAATATTAAAATTTTGTTACAATAAGACAAAAAATAGCATTTTTAATGTTTCAAATGCGTTTATATATTTGCAAAGAAGTGTAAGGTGAAAGTATGCAAAATTCTCCGGTAGGATACAAACCATATACGCAAGTCCAGAGTATGCCGCAAACTGCAGCAGGCAACACATCGGGTGCAACTTTTAATATCGGTACCGGGACACCTGATTCCATCCCGACAAATGCAAGCGGAGTGACAATAAATATTATAGGAGCTTCCGTAAATCCTAACGGAGCAAATATATATAACAACAATGCCACACAATCACCGGCAAATGCTTATGATAAATCATATTACACAATGCAGCCCCCGAGATACAACATGCAAACTCCGACAGTTCCTGTAGGAGCAGCAAATTTGAATACAGGTAACAACACAAAAACGGAAGAAAAACCAAAGAAAAACATAGTATTATTAACAGATGACTATATAAAAACTCTGGAAAATTACATAAGAAATGATAACCCTGAAATTAAATTAATGGGTGCAAAAGAACTTATGCAACGTTTCAGAGAAGACGAATCAAGAAAAAATGACCCGGCATTAACAGCGCTTTTAAATTTGCTTCTCCAAAGCAAATACTCTAATGTAAAAATGATAGGTACAAGCATACTGGAAAACGGCTGGGCACAGGGCGATGCTCTAACACAACAATTGCTTACACAAATACAGCAATCTAACACAGGTTACGGATTAGATGCTTTAGATGCAGCACAAGCTGCTCTAAAAACAGCAGGTCAAACAGTAAAAGTAGACGACCCAAATCCGCCTAAAACTGAAAACACACAAAAGAAATAAAAGCAGGTTTATGTATGAACAAATGGAATGTTGCAGCTAAAGTAGCGGGAACAATAACAGCAGGTATGGTGTTATACAATGCGCACGACGTCGGAAAAAAGCATTCAGAAGAAGCTGTTAAAGAAAAATCAGCTGCAAGATTAACAAAACTCTATATGCGCTCACGAAGAATGGAAGACTTGAGCGAAACTACAAGCCGCCTAAAGGACTGGTATTTTAAAAGCAATGCGGATTGGAATCTACCAGACAAAATCAATGCAGTCAAAGGATACTTTTCAGGTGCTTTTGAACAAATGGCATCTGATATTGTACCCGCAGCACTTGCGACAGGAGCATTGCTGAGCAAAAAGCTTGCTAAAGTATTTTCAATAGGCTTGCTGTTATACGGCATAAAATATCTTATCTGTGATGTTATAGACATTGGACGCCCCAACCATCTTAAAGGCGAATAGTTTTTATAATACTATTTTCTGTTATTAAATACTCCACAGGTATATCATGAATATCTGCAGGAATAGTATTAAAACATAATTTTGAGGGGCAGGGTACAGCAGATATCAAGTCAGGATACAATGCCAAAAACCTGTCATAATAACCCTTTCCATAACCTAGTCTGTTTCCTATCTTATCAACAGCCAGCGCAGGAACAAAAACCAAATCCAAAAAACTGCAATCAGTAAGACGTTCTCCTACAGGTTCAGCAATTCCGAATTTGCCGGTTCTAAAATTATCACTCGATGTATAAAGAGCAGCAAAAATAGACTCGCCGTTCACGCAAGGAAAATAAAAATTTTTACCGCTTATGTTTAACAGCTCGAGTAAAGAAATTTCGCTGCCGATAGGATAAAACAACATAATATTCTTTGCATTAATAAAAACATCCCACCCTTTTAAGGTATTGCAAATCATTAGAGAAAGAGATTTAGTGTTTAATGAATTCCTTATCTTTTTACATTGAGTTCTAAGAGCATTTTTTTCTTCATTCATAACAATCAAATATTATACATTAATTCAATACCAATGAGTATATATCTTTACACTTATGTAATTTATTATTATAATAAAGCAAATTAAACAATTTATTTAAAATTGTCCGAGAAAATTTCGAAATAAGGCACGTGAGCGAAATTTTTGAGCGGCGACATTAGATTAGATAATGAACAGAAAAGAATTAAGTAAAAAATTAAAAAAAGCAAGAATAGAATCCGGTCTCAAACAAGAAGAAATTGCAGAACTAATGAATTTACCCATCTCAGGTATTTCTGTAATAGAAAAGGGCAACAGAAAAGTTGATGTTCTTGAGCTAATCAAATTTGCTGAATTTTATTCTAAACCTGTTGAATGGTTTTTTAAAGAGGATAACCAGACAAATTACAGAAGATGGTATGATAAAGATGCAAAATTAGCAGAAGCGTTTGACTTGTTACAGAAAGCCCCTGTCAAATATCAAAAAAGTTGTGCTTGTGCGATAATAGGTTTCTTAAAGGAAAGCGGACTTATCAAGTAATGAACATACCTGATTATGACAACACAAAGCTTTACAATCCTGAATTTTCCAAACACGGATACATACAGGTATACACAGGCAACGGAAAAGGCAAAACAACAGCCTCACTGGGTCTTGCAATGAGAGCACTGGGCAGAGGCTGGAGAGTGCTTATTGTTATGTTTACAAAGGGCGGAAATGATTATGGCGAACTCATATCATTTTCGCAGTTATGTCCTGATTTAAAAGACAATGTAAAAATTGTACAGGCAGGTTTAGACAGAATAGTATATTCTAAAAATGTAAACGCTACGGACAAAGAAATAATACAGCAGGGCTGGGATACAGCAAAAAATGCTATTAAAAATGATGAATATCAGCTAATAATACTGGATGAAGCAAATATAGCAATAGATTTAGGATGTATAAAGCTTGATGACATGCTGCAAACCCTTAAAAACAAACCTGAAGATATGGAAATTGTACTAACAGGAAGAAACGCAAAACAAGAAATCATTGATTTAGCCGACCTCGTTTCTGAGATAAACCCTATAAAACACTACTGGGATAAGGGAATAAAAGCCAGAAAAGGAATTGAATTTTAATATTTGATATTGCTATTTTATGAGATTTGACATAAATTATATATAAAGAGGATTAAGGAGAAAAATATGGCACAGCAATTTCCCCCACAACAATATAAAACAAGATTAGTACTACTTGTATTTTTAAAAGGTGCGTCAGCACCGATGGTGCTTTATTTTGAAGACCCTAAAGCTGTATATGATGAAATTTTACCTCTGATAAGAACACAATCAACTGTTGGTAAACTAATAGAAAAAGATGCAACAGGTCCGATAAAAAAAGTAGCAATTATGTCTAATCAAATTGCCTCAATTGCTTTACAGGAAGAAGTGTGTCAATAACAAAAACGGTAATTAAATGAAATTAGTTGAAATAAAAAACAGTTTAGCAAAATTATATTACGAACCACTTGATTTTCCGCTTGTTATTTCTGATTTTTTAACAATAGACGACGGTAATCAAAAAATTCTCGCACAGGTTGTCTCCATTGAATCAACGACCAAAGAAGACACAAACTGTGCAATACTTAAATTTGCACTCGATTTGGATGAAGCAAACAAACACAGTACCTATAGCGGCTATGTTCCAGCATTGGATGCTATTGTATCCAGAACTAAAACGAGTATTTTAGAAGAAATTTTTTCTTCTTCACACAATGCCATTAATTTTGGTGTTTTAACAAATTCATCAAAAATAGAACTTAATCTGAATCCGGACATATTAAATAAATTTTTATATATTCAGTCTGACAGACAGGAAGAAATAACCAATATTTTAAATACTTTGCTGGACTACAATATATCCCAAAACCAAAAAACACTTGTCGTAAAATTTCACGACATTGAAACTTATACTAATGACAACACGGTCACTTTCGGTAAAGATTTAAAACTACCTGTAAACACAAGTATACTCAACTATATATATGAAAATGACTTAACCGGTCTGACTGTAGAACAAAAAGCAATTGTTCAGGATATATTATTAGAAATTGAAGAATATATAAATACACTGGAAGACGGATATATTCCTTTCAACACACTGCTTGATGTAGTTAACAGTGTATATGAATCTGATAAATCAACAGGAGTCATACTTTTCAGAAATAAACTTTTAAAGTACAAACAGCTTGATATATTTGCTTCTACACTTGAAGAAATAAACGCACTATATGAGTCACTAAAAACGCACACTGTTACTGTTTTGGATATATCAAACAAAGACTTAAACTGGACAAAAGAAGCATTAAATTTTGCATTACAAAACATAGATGAAAAATTTTATGTCTTATTACAGATTGATGATGATATAGTTGAAGAAAAACAAATAAACGAACTTTATAAAAATAAAGAAATAACACCTATTGTGGCATCCGGTTATGAATCAAATCTTGCCTCTAAAATAAAATCTTTTGCTAAAAACCTGATACTATATAAACCGGAAAAGCAGCAAAAAGCAGCGGCGAGCTATAATTCATTTTTAATGAAACTTGCCCCGTCAGAATTTATCATATCTGGTGAAACTACATATTACACACCGCTGATAGTAAAAGATTTACCGGTAAAACTAACTAAAACAAATATAGTTGAAAACGTAATAGTACAGCCGGCTGCAATTGACGAAGAAACCAATACTCAAGAATCAGCGGAAATAGTTCCACAGGAAGAAAATATCGAAATAACAGACACAGAAGATGTTAATGAGCTTCAAGATTTTGACACACTGGAAGAAATAGAACCTCTAACTTTAGATGATGCAGAACCGCTTGAAGAAACCAGCGAAATAAAAAATATCTTTGACGAAACTGTTGAAGAGGAAATTGCCAAAGATGTAGATCAAATGTTTACGGCTAACGGAGCTGAGCCAGATGAATTACCGGAAGCAGACCTTGATGAGCTTTCAGATATTGAAGACGGACCTCAAACAGAACCATTACAAACAGAAGAAGAATTAATATCAGATGACGATCTTGATATTCTGGAACAACTGAGCGACAGTGATGACTTGACGCTGCAAGGTGATACACTGGAGTCGATTGAGCCTGAATATGATGAGGCAGAGGATAATACCCAAGAAATATCAATTCCCGAAGAAGCAGATTTGCAAGAAGAGACTCTTCCTGTTGCAGATGAGCTGATATCTGATGATGATACTCTTGAAGAGCTTGAACCACTTGAAGATTTAGAAGATTCTGAATCAGGTATTCTAGGAAGCAACGATTCATCATTACCATTGGAACTACCGGAAGCAGAACCGACCCAAGACGCAATTTTTGAAAGTCTTACAGAAAACAACTCTCTGCCCGGAGTGCCGGTATATTCAACTGACAACAACACTGCTTCAGCAAAATCAAGTGACGGAATGAATATTACAGAAGGTAATATTGTATACCATGAAAAATATGGCAGAGGTGTAGTCGAAGAACTCTTTAACTACGGCAAACGCACATTGTGCTCAATACAATTTGACAATGTAGGAAGAAGGCTGCTTGACCCGAATCTTGCAGAGCTTAAACAAATGTAGGTAATTTAAAGTATAGACCTGCTAAGTTTAATGTGCTAATTTATATTAAGAATAAACGGAAGTTGCCAAATGAATCCTTATTTAAAACAATATAAACAAACCCAGATGGAAACAGCACCTAAAGAAGAAATTCTTTTAATGCTATATGACGGTGCTGTCAGATTTTTACATAAAGCAAAAGAAGGATTTGCAGAAAAAAATATTGAAAAGCAGCACAATAACATAGTAAAAGTTCAAAACATCATAACAGAGTTTGAATCAACGCTTGACATGGAAGCAGGCGGAGAATTTGCAAAGAATTTATTCAATTTATACGAATTCATGAGCGCACAGCTTTTAATAGCCAATGTAAAAAAGGATGAACGCGCATTGGATATCGTTATAAAACATATGACATCGCTAAGAGACACCTGGCGCGAAGCAATAAAAAACTTTAAAGCATCAGGACAATCACTCAGCTCTAACGAAATAGACAAATACAAATCCTCAAATGACGAAGATCAAGATTATGATGATGACGAAGACGAGGAAATCGGGGAATATATAATATGAGCTTGGATTTAGATAATCTGGAAATAATTTATGAAAGATATTATGAAATATCACTTCAAATTAAAGAATTAATTGAAAGAGGACTTTATAGCGAATTAGCAGCATTTATAAGCAAAAAAGAAATGATACTTCAAGAGTCTAAAGTTCTTGCCGATAAAATACAACAGACTGGTGAAGATGCAGGCAGATTGGCTGAACTTTGCAGAAAAATTAGTAACGTTGAAAAATTTAATATCGAAGCTCTTTCCAAAATTAGAGACAGCCTTAAAACAGAACTACAGCAAGTAAATAAAAATACAAAACTAATGAACGCATATGCTCTTTCAGGAAAAAACAACGGAAGTATTCTGGATTTTAAGGAATGATAAAAACATTACTAACAAATAAAAAGACGGCGGCAATGCTGTCAATAATATCAAATCTGTCACTAATTATTCTAAAGCTTGCTACAGGCTTTTTAACAGGCAGCGTAAGTATTATATCAGAAGCGATTCATTCAGGAAGCGATTTGCTTGCATCATTTATAACTTTTATTGCAGTAAACAAAGCTGATAAACCGGCTGACAGTGATCATCCGTTCGGACACGGAAAATATGAAGATGTTGCAGGTTTTATTGAGGGCAGTTTAATAATTCTAGCCTCTCTATACATTATATATGAAGTAATAAAAAAACTCAGCGGAGATGTTGAACCGGTTACAAACTCAGCTGCCGGTATAGCAGTTATGGGGATATCAGTCGCTGTAAATATAGCTGTTAGCGCATATCTTTTTAAAGTCGCAGAAATTACAGACTCTATTGCAATACATTCAGATGCACAACATTTGAGAACCGACATATTTTCTTCATTAACAGTTTTTGCAGGATTAATTGTAATAGAATTTACGGGGCTGCACATTTTAGATGCAATCATGGCAACAATAGTTGCTATGATAATTATGAATACAGGCTATAAAATTTGTAAACAAACAATGAACGATATTCTGGACGGCTCACTGCCGCAAAAAGATGTAGAACTCATAGATACAGTAATAAAAAATCATATAAACCACGGGATTGCGGGAATTAAAGAAATAAAAACAAGAAAGTCAGGCAAAGATAAAGAAATTAATATGATTTTGCTTGTTGACGGAAACCTGACAGTATCTAAAGCCCACAATATATGCGACCTTATAGAAGAAGAAATAGAAAAAGAGCTGGGCAACACCAAAATCACAATACACGTAGAACCGGCTAAAACACCTGACAATTCTTGCCAAAAGGTTAATATATAAGTACAATTAACTTATGAATAAGAAAAGTCTTTTATTAATTTTTATAATTTCACTGGTTAGCGTAATATATACGATAAACAATATTTGCTACCAGTATATTGATAAAAGAATTGATGACTACCTCATCAATAAAACGAAAATAAGCATTATCAATAAAAATAATCAACAATCAACCAAAATTGTTATATCCGAACACTCAAGACTGCTTATTACAACAGCAGCGGCAGCTTTAACCTTTGTTGTTGTAATATCGGCAACTCAGATTCAAACCATTATTTTTATAATATTTTTTATTATTGCGTATTTCATTGCGTACAAACTCGCTTTTGATAATCGTATATTAATTAACTTAACAAGTACACTTGCCTCAGTAGGTGCATCTTATATCTTTGCTAAAACGTACAAATCTCTGTTTAAAGAGAATGTAAATAAAAAAATAGAAAATATACTGAGCAAATACATATCAAAAGACATTAAAAATAAAGTTCTTAAAAACGATTCTGCAACACAACTGGGAGGAAAAAGAGCGGAAATTACCATTATGTTTGCTGATATAAGAGGCTTTACTTCATTATCAGAAACGAGAAAAGCAGAAGAAGTTTCCCAACTTTTAAATGAATACTTCAGCGAACTCGAGCCTATAATAACGAAATACCACGGAGTTATAAACAAATTCATAGGCGACGCTGTACTTGTTGTTTTTGGAGACCCTACAACAGACAAATTCCACGCAAAAAATGCAGTAAAATGCGCTTATGAATTAAGAAACAAAGTAAAAGACATAAAACAACGCTGGATTGAAGAAGGAAAGCCCAAAATAGATATAGGAATCGGTATCAACACAGGTGAAGCCTTTATTGGCAATGTAGGAACAGAAAACAGGTTTGAATATACAGTTATAGGTGATACCGTCAATATCGCAAGCAGAATAGAAGACTATAATAAAATTTATAAAACACATATTTTGATAAGCGAAAACACCTACAATAAAATATCCCAGATTGTTGATGTTATAAAAATACGAGAGGTATCAATCAAAGGCAAATCCAAAAAGATTAATATCTATGAAGTTCTGAGAATTACTGAATAATGATAGAAAATATTCAACAAATAAGACAGGCAATTGAAGTCGAACAAAAAAATCAATATATAGACATAAGGGGCAGGCAGTGCAATTTTTCCGGATTTATTCTAAAACAATTGCACAAATTATACAAAGAATCCAGAAAAAACCCCAAATGGCTGCTGCTCATAAAAGAGTTTGAAACATATCAGATTTCTTCAATGCCGACAAGAAGAAAGTCGGTACAAAGACTTGTTTATACGCTTAGAGAAGAAATTTCCAATGAGGGAGAAGTAAAAAAAACAGATTTAACCCAAACTCTGAAAAATCCCGCCGAAACCAATGTAATATACGTAAAAGGAGTTGGTCCTAAAATCGGTCATTTGCTAAACCGCCTGGGTATTTTTACAGCCCGCGACTTGTTGTTTTATTTTCCCAAACGCCACATAGACTATTCATCAAGAACACTAATAAAAGATATTAAAGAAGGCGCAAACGTTACAGTAATAGGAACAATTAAATCAATAAGCGCATATAATACCAAAAACAATCTCGGGATAATAAACATTACTGTAAATGACGAAACCGGAGCTATTAAACTCAATTTCTTTTATGCAAAAGCAAATAAATTTTTGCTTGAAAGATATAAATCCCAATTTATAAAAGGTTCAAATATAATCATTTCAGGAAAAGCAAAAATTGACAAGTACTCAGGTACGTATACAATCGACAAACCTGAATATCAAGTGCTCTCAGGAGAATTTGACAGTAAAAGCAACCTTAACATAGCAAGAATAGTACCTGTATATCAGCTTGTCGACGGTTTAAGCATAAAAACCTTGAGAAGAGCTATCTTTAACGCCCTTGAACAATACGAACCCGTAATCGAAAATGTCATACCACAGGACATAATGCAAAAAAATAACCTTTTAAATAGAAACAAAGCCCTAAGACAGATTCATTTTCCGGAAACAGAAGAACTGCTTGAACACGCAAGATATACAATAGTATTTGAAGAGTTTTTCCTGATGCAGCTAAAACTTGCTCTTATGAGAGAAACTAATAATAAAAACATAAAAGCACTTTCACTTACTGTAAAGAAAAACGGTCTTGTAGAAAAATTCAGACAGAGCCTCCCTTTTGAGCTGACAAATGCCCAGGATAAAGCTATAAAAGAAATACTTAAAGATATAAGCTCTGAAAAGCCGATGCAAAGACTTCTGCAGGGTGACGTTGGCAGCGGAAAAACTGTAGTAGCTTGTATGATGCTGCTTTCTGCAATAGAAAACGGATATCAGGGAGCACTTATGGCACCTACAGAGATTTTAGCACAGCAGCATTTTAACAACTTTGTACGCTGGCTCACGCCGTTTGGAATAAGTGTAGGTCTGTTTACCGGTACAAACGGAACAAAGGTCCGTAAAAAGCTCGAGACTGACCTTAAAAACGGGCAAATAAATATTGCCATAGGAACTCACGCCCTCATTCAGGATAATGTTGAATTTAACAAACTCGGGGCTATTGTAATAGATGAACAGCACAGATTCGGAGTAAAGCAGCGCTCACAGCTTATGGTAAAGGGTAAAAATCCTCAGGTGCTGACAATGACAGCTACTCCCATCCCACGCACACTGGCTCTTACGACACAGGGAGATTTAGATTTTTCAGTTATAGATGAGATGCCCAAAAACAGAAAACCAATAAAAACATACATAATAAAGCCATCCCAGCGTAATCAAGCATATAAGATGATGCGCAACGAAATAACAAACGGGCATCAGTGCTATGTCGTGTATCCGCTCATTGATGAAAGTGAAACCCTGTCAGCAAAAGCTGCAACAATTGAAGCCGAAAGACTCAGTACAGAAGTTTTTCCGGATTTAAAAATAGGGCTGCTTCACGGAAAATTGTCAAACTCTGAAAAAGAAGAGGTAATGGAACAGTTTAAAAATAAAGAATACGACATACTTGTGAGCACAACTGTTGTAGAAGTCGGGGTAGATGTTCCTAATTCAACAGTAATGATGATAGAAAATGCGGAAAGATTCGGCTTGTCGCAGCTGCACCAGCTGCGCGGACGTGTAGGACGTTCAGAACTTCAATCCTATTGTCTTTTAGTGCCGGCAAACTCAAGCCAAACAACAATGGACAGACTAAAAATAATGGAGCAGACAAACAACGGATTCATTATTTCGGAAAAAGACTTAGAACTGCGCGGTCCTGGAGAATTTCTCGGCACACGGCAAAGCGGCATGCTTAATTTTGCTCTTGCAGACATTATAAAAGATACTAAAATCCTTGAACTTGCCCGTAAAGAAGCTTTTGACTACGTAAAAATACACGAAAATACTCAAATAGAAAAAACTCTCTTAAACGAATTGGATGAAAAGTTTAAAACAGTCCCAAATCTCTCAACACTTGATTAGAACGGGAAGCAGACGAACTGTTGATAGAGTCTTTCATTTGCACAATATATTCAGCATCAGCATATTTTTGCTTTGCTCTGACAAAGTTTTCCGCATTGTTACGGGGTAACAGACTACGCAGTTTAAAACTTATATCAATGTTATTAATCTTCATTTTAAAGACCCCAATTCTAGCACACTAATTACTATACAAAATATTGGTGTATAATAATATAAATTCATAAAAACAAAAAGACAATGGAGATTGCTAAAAAATGGCAGATAAAATTATTATACTTTCCGGAAAACAGTACAGCGGCAAGGATACAGCCGCAAAAATCCTGTTACAAAACTTAACAGACTTTAAAAGAATAGGTCTCGGAGACGCTATAAAAATTGAATACGGAGAACAAAAAGGACTGACTTTTGAGGAAATAGAAAAAAATAAAGCACAATACAGACAGGATTTAATCAATCTTGGCAACAAACGCAGAAGCGAAGACAAAGACTACTGGATAAAAAAAGTAATAAAAATGCCGGGTAACATAATAGTTCCGGATGTCAGAGTCAAAAGAGAACTTGAATTTTTTAAAGAAGCAAATGCAATCACAATAAGAGTAGAAGCTTCAAGAGAGACAAGAGCACAAAGAGGAACACTTGTCGGCGAAACAGATATTACAGAAGTCGATTTGGACGATATAAAAGACTGGGATTATGTTATACACAATGACTCTACATATGAAAATTTGCAAGCTGAAACAAGTCAACTTGCAAAAGAAATAAAGAGTTTCTTAGTCAAAAAATAAGGAATGGTTGTCAGAGGTTAATTAAACATAGCTTTTGAGATAATCATCAATTCCGTAATCACCATACTTAAACGTATACGGCTGATAATTATACTCGGGAGTTTTATAAAGCGAATTGCTTGCAATCATAAAAATCTTATTGTGAGAAAAAAGTAATGAACTCATTTCAGAGTATTCACACATCAAATCTTCCAATTCATTCACACCGTCAATAATTTTGTTAAACATTTCGCGTTCCCTTATAAAATTTATTTATCATTCCTGTTAAACTTCACATAATATTTATCGGATACAATTGAACATGACTTTAGAAATTTAAAGTAAGAATTAACATATATTTACAAACGGAGAAATTATGACAGAAAAAATAATAATAGGCTGCGATCACGCAGGTTTAAACTTAAAAAACAAACTGATAAACTTTTTGGAAAATAACAACACAGAAGTTGATGACGCAGGAACATATACAAAAGACTCATGCGATTATCCTCTGATAGCACATGAAGTTGCACAAAAAGTCGCCTCAGGAGAGTATAAAAAGGGCATTTTAATATGCGGAACAGGTATTGGCATGTCCATTGCAGCTAACAAAATTAAAGGAATCAGAGCAGCAGTAGTCTCAGACACCTGTTCAGCTAAAATGTCACGTCTGCACAATGACGCAAATATTTTATGCCTTGGAGAACGCATAGTGGGCGAAGAACTTGCTAAAGATATAGCAGAAATTTGGTTAAAAACAGAATTTCTCGGTGAAAGGCATGCTCGCAGGGTAAATATGATTGAATAGATTATCCCTGTGATATCTTACTTACTGCAGCGTCTACGCTTGAAAAAGTAGGAATTAATGTATCCAAAAATGCATCAGCCAGCGCTTCTCTTACGGATTCGGATATCTTAACAAGCATGAACTTGCCGCCTTTTTCATTACACATTTTATACAGCGTAGTAAAAATATTTGTATACTCATCATCAAATATTTTTACATTTTCCATGTTAAAAATGATATTAATCTGACCTGTATATAGGCTTGTTGTCACATCTTTCAACAGCATATCTATATGTTTTTGTCCGTTGAACTTATTTATTGTATAGCAGCAAATATCATTGTTTATTGAATATTTAAAGAAATCCTCATGCTGTTTAGATGTCAGTGAAGATGTAATATATTTCAATATCTGGTCGTGCCAGTTACTGCTTTTGGGAACAAATTCATCAATTCCGCGTTTGTAACAGCGTTCAATCAAATCCTTGTCGTCTGTACCGGACATAACAATAATTTTATTAGTTCTTTTAGCATCTCTTAATTTTATACATTCATCAATAAGCTCGATACCGTCATCAGCATCCGGCAAAAATAAATCTATAACTATATAGTCATATTTTTTCTTCTTCAATTCAGCCAAAGCTTCAGCTTTAGTTCTTGCAACAGTAGGAACAATCCCTACTCTTTTAAGCAGCTGGTTAAATTGATAAATAGACAACTCCATATCATCAATAATCAAAATATTGAATTCTGCAGGCAAAGTCAATGAATCTGACGAGGCAAAAGATAACAATTTGCGCTCAATTGCGATGAGAGCCTTTGTAATATCATCAGATGTTACATTAAGCAAATCAATTTCTATACCTGCCATATCAAAAAGCTTTTTTAGCTGTTCAACATTTATATCCATTGGAAAAAACCTATCTAACTATCTATTAAATATTACTATTTAAATTCAGAGATTACCTCATTCAAAAGTTTTAAATCTGTTTTATTATCACAATTCTTCGCAAATTTTTCAAACAAATCTCTTCTTTTTTTATAAGTAACAAGCAATTGTTGTTTTCTTCGCCAGAGAGCAATCTCTTGATGATTACCGTTTAGTAAAACATCAGGAACTTTATATCCGCCGTACTCTCTTGGTTTTGTATACTGCGGATACTCAAGCAGACCGTCTGAGAATGAATCAAAATGAGCAGAATCAATTTTTCCCAAAAAGCCGTCAATATTTCTGGAAACTGAATCAACAATACACATAGCAGGCAGCTCTCCGCCAGTTAAAACAAAATCGCCTATAGAAACCTCTCTGGCTCTTGTATACAGCTTAATGCGTTCGTCAAAGCCCTCATAATGACCGCAAATTAAAATAATGTGAGATTTTTTAGCAAGCTCAATACTCATATGCTGATTAAAAGTTCCCCCCTGCGGCGAAAGAAGAATTACTTCCGTATCATCAGATTTTTCTATAGCATCAAAGCAGTCAAAATAAGGTTGGCACATCAAAACCATACCAGCACCGCCGCCGTATGGCGTATCATCAACTTTTTTATGCTTATCCTTTGTGTAATCTCTGGGATTAACCGCATTTACACTGATTAGTCCGGAGTCAATGCCTCTGGATACAATACTGTGAGAGCACGCCTGGTTAATCATATCGGGGAATAACGTCAATATATCAAATTTCATTGTTGATTGTCCTGAGTTGTGTACAATGATTCAATACCATCCATCATATTAACAACAATCTTACCGTTTTCAATATCTACAACAGGGACCCACTCTTTTACAAAAGGAATCATAAATTTTAAACCGTTTGTTTTTTCTATCTCTAAAAGATTGGTTGCTTTATTTTCGCCAACACCACTGACAATACCGATTTTTTCATTTTGAAGATTATAAACATCAAGACCCGACAACTCGGATATTAAAAATTCATCTGTATCCAATCCTGATTTTAATGTATCTTCTTCAATATGTATAAGCAGCCCCTTAATCGCCATAACATCATTTATTGAATTAATCTGCTTAAATTTCACTATAGCAAAATTCTTATGAAACCGTACAGATTCGATATCATAAGCTATTTTTACATTGTTTTGAAAAATAAAAACTTTCTTTAAAGTCTTTAAAAGAGGTTCTTTTCCGGCACTAAAACCTACTTTAACTTCACCTTTAATACCATGAAAGTTGAGAATTTTGCCGATAGAAATTAATTTACTCATTTTTACTATTCAGTCTTTTCTTCAGAAGCCTCTGCAGCTTTTTTTCTGCCTCTTTTTTTAGGCTTTTCTTCGGCATCAGCCTCTGCAACAGGTTCAGCATCTTGGATTTCTGCTTTCGGAGCTTGCTTAAACTCAGGCGGAGCATCTTCACGTTCAGGATTCCATCTGTCCAGACCGAGCTGTTTTCTTATTAAACCAATACCGACGTGAACACGCCATTCATCAATTTTAAGCTGGCTTGCGATAATTTTGTGGCAGCCGATAGGCGGCAGCGGCAACAAAGGTTCATAAAGCATTTTTATTGCTGCAAGCTGATCCGGAGATACAGCCAGCTTACGTTTAGGGAACGGAAGCTTAGGCAGCATAAGTTTTTGTCTTACAAGATTAATACCGAAAAATACTTTTCTTGCTTCCAATCCGATTTGTTCTCCGATAACCTCATGAGCATCAGGGTTAGGAAGCGGCAGCATCTTTTTATACAATTCTTCAATTTGAAGAAGCTGCTCTTTGTTAACAAGAAGCTGTTTTGGCGGTCTGTTTTGAGGTCTAGCAGGTTTTCTTCCGCCCATCGGTCTACCGCCTTGAGGACGTTGTGGTCTTTGATATCCGCCACTTTGAGGACGATTATACCCGCCCTGCGGTCTTTGGTATCCGCCTTGATTATATCCTCCGCGTTGTCCTCCGTCTCTGTCATACGGGCGTCTGTTATAGCCGCCTTGCTGCGGTCTTTGATATCCGCCCTGCGGACGGCTGTAACCGCTGTGCTGCGGTCTTTGGTATCCGCCTTGATTATAGTTTCTTTGACCGTCATATCTGGGTCTTTCCTGTTGATACGGTCTTTGATATGAATTATCGGAAGAATATCCGCCTGCGCTATATGCAGCAGGTCTTTCATAGGAATTATTATGTTCCTGATTTTGTGAATTATCAGAAAAATCAGAGCCTGATTCCGTATCATTTTTTTTATCAGGATATAAACAGTTAGGACAGATTACCCTTTTAGGGTTTTTGGTTTCGAATTCCGCTCCACATTTAGTACACTTATTTACATACATTTTTGACTACCCTTTGAAGTAAAAGGCGAAAGGCTATTAAAAAATTTAGCTCCTCGACATCTTATTAATTAAAAATTCTAATATCTTATAATATTCTATACGCAAACATAATATTAGGCAAGCTTTTTTATAAATTGATTAGCAGGACTTGTTTAAAACAAAAGTAACCGGACCGTCATTAATAAGCGAAACATCCATCATTGCGGCGAACACACCTGTCTTAACCGGCAAATTCAAAGATTTTAATCTGCTTACAAAATCTTCATACATATTTTTGGCAAGTTCAGGATTTTCTGCATTATCAAACCCCGGGCGTGTACCTTTTTTACAATCCGCAGCCAGTGTGAATTGGGAAACCACAAGTATTTCTCCGTTAATATCAACTATGGATTTATTCATTTTACCGTTTTCATCTTCAAAAAATCTCAATGATGCAACTTTATTGACGAACCAATCCAGACATTCTTTTGTATCTCCTTTTTCTACACAAAAAAGGATAAGCATGCCTGCACCTATTGAAGAATATACTTCATTATCAATAGTTACCGCAGCTTTTTTTACTCTTTGTATAACAGCTTTCATTAGTTATTTTCCAATTCATTTAACGTTTCATCAAGTGACTTAATTGTAGCATCTAAACGCCATACACAATAGCGAAAATAATCATAATAAGCAAAGGCAAGCTGTTTTGTAACTTCATAATCCGTTAAAACAGGATTTTCGCGCGTAAGATAAGCAATTATATTGTACTCTTTTACCATAAGCATTTTTATTATTCTGTACTTAAGCATGTAATTATTAACAATGTTTGCATAGACCCCAGCTGCATTTTGAATAATTTTATCTAATGTCTTTAAGTCGAGTTTTGACTCATCTTCAACTAACAAGACCTTTTTCAAATTATCACGCGCACTAAGCGCAATTTCAAAAACTGATTTCATTACCCTAATATCAGCGGCTATATTTTTTTTAACCTTACTTATATCAAAACCGTGTGTATCTTTTGCATTATAAAAACTGTTTAAAACATCTTTTTTGTTAAATTCAGGCTGAACATATTTTGAAACTGCAAACTCCAAAGGCAATGTTTCAAAGCCATTAATAAGAGCACCGCCTATTGATGCATTAACAAGAGTTCTTTTATCGCCGTATCGTGAAGCGAAATCCTGCAGATAATCAATAAAAAGAGAATACACAGAATCCGTAGGCAGAAGATTATCGTTCTGACCTTTTACAGTAACAAGATTTGCATTCAATTTTTCCAGACGTTTATTAACAGCCTCGGTTTTCTTGTCTTCACTCCAGTCAACAGAGGCACAGTAAGCATTTTTAAATTTGTCAAAATCTTTTACTTCTATCCTGTACTTTTGAGAGGCATTATCAAAAACACATTCCAAATCCTCGAACTTTGAACCTTTTGAATAGCACGCACCATCGCTGTATGCAAGATCCTGACCGAGCAGAATAATAGGATTGCATCCCAAATAATACGCGCAATACAAAGCATGGTAAGCTACAGTTCCTTTAGTTTCAAAATCCGTAAACGGAGCTTCTGCTTTTTCCAAAAACCATCTTGCATCGTCATTTTCCAGTGAATTAGTTATGAATTTTTCTTTAAACGGAATATCAAGATAAGACGTCTCGCTAAACTGCTCGCATATAAAAGAAACATCTTTTGCAAAAGGCAAATTATAGTGCTGCAGCGTTTTAACCTTTTCTATAACATTTGCAAAATCCGGAGTAATATCATTTTTATACAAAGTGCTGAGAGCAGTACCGACGCAAAATATTACAGCTTTATCACTGTATTTTTTTAATATATCAATATTTTTACTCAAAGAAGGTCCTGCAGAAACTATAATCGCAGGCGTATCTTTTAACGCATCTTTATAATCAACAAGTTTCTTAAGTTTATATTTTTCTGCAAGTCTCTTCAAAGTGGAATAAAAAAAGAGTTTTGTATTATTCACCTGAAAATCATAATTGTGCTCTATAAGAACAATTTCCCGCTTAAGCCAGTCCGAAATTTCCTTAAAATCCAAGCCATGAGCCTTGTAATAGTCAAGATAAGAAAATGTTGCATTTGATTTATACCGGTATGAAGAATACAGAACCTTTTGCAATTCACTTTTATCAGACACCAAAAAGAGCCTTCCTGTTTTAAAATTTTGAGATAAATCAACAACGGAAAGCACAAAAGCCAAAGTTTGCAAATCAGGTTCATAAACTATAACTTTTCCTTTCAATGCCTGAATAAATTCATCCGCAAGATATCCTAGTCCTATTCCGTATATTATATGCAATGTACCGTAATCGTTATGAGAAAGAGAAGCAGCAATGTTCTTAGCTTCGCTGACTGCACCTGTTAATGAGTGCACGGGGACACCGTCAATCAAAAGGTTGTATTCTCCTGCTAAATTTGTATCAATGGTTATATTTTTATCAATTGATTTTAAATTCTGCAGCTTATCAGCCAGTGTTTTATTATATTTAGCTACGCAATTGCAATTATTTTGTAAAATATCAGTCATTCTGCCCTCTGTGCCTTTAACAATAAAAGTATTATAACAAAATGTATAAAACAATGTTTCTAAATTAACCACATGGTCTAAAAAAAATTCGACCCGCAGGTCAATAACTTTTGCGGATAAAATCCCTACAATGAAATAGTAAAGTGATAAATAAAAACTTACGGGGAAGAGATATTGGGGATAAAATATAAAAGTGTGGTACAGGGGCTTGACGCTTTCGTTATAAAGCCGGTAAATTACAAGACTACCGAAGCCTATAAAACATTTGTAAAAGCAGATGCGCTGCGTTTGTCCAACCATTTCAGAGAGTCTATAAAACACTATCTGTCTGCGTTAATGCTGGACAGAAACAATTACCGTGTATACAAAGGACTCGGTATATCTTATAAAGCGGAAAAAGACTATGACAAAGCCGTAAAATATCTTGAACAGGCTAGAGCTATGTCATTTTTTTCAGCTGATGTACATTATGAACTGGGTCTTTGTTACATGCTTACGGGCAAATTTTGTGATGCTATAAAATGTTTTCAGCACACAATATCTCTTGACAGAAACAATATTAATGCACAGGTGCAGCTTGGTGTAGCTCACGAATGCATTGAAGAATACGACATGGCAATACTGATATATCACACTATTATTGAAAACAAGCCGTCTTATATCAGTGCTTACAATCATCTTTCTGCTTTGTATATGAATATCGGCGACTTTAAAGCAGCAGGCAATGTCTTTTCACAATTATTAAAAATAAATCCTTCTTTTAACAAAGCTTATCTGGGTCTTGCAATATGCTTTGATAAAATGTCGCACAAAACCAGAGCGCTGCATTATTACAAGCTGTTTCTGGACAAAAAGCCGCATTCTCACCACGGAGAAAAAATCAGAAGACGTATAGAAAAATTGACACGACTAAAAGAAGCGAACGCTGAAAGCAGAACATTTGCAATAGTTAACGATTAGTTGACTACTATTCCTGCGGATTAATTCCCATCTGTTCAAAGAATTTTCTGTTGTTTTCTTCTATGATTTTTGCATCAATCCGCTTTTTGCTGTCATAAAGCGCATTAACAGCATTTTCGCAATCATTTAGATATTTATCTAAAGCTTCAAAATCGACTTTTACGTCTTTGTCCTGATAATTGGCTTTATAAAACTCATAAAGCTTGCTGCGCTCTTTAACAGCATTGTTTTCACAATCTTTTGTCATATAATCATACGCGTCATCAATCTCTTTATCTGAGGGATTGTTAAGATTGTTATTGTTGTATTTTTCAATAAAACCTGTAATCTCCGGCTTATATTCGTTGTAACGGTTGAAATTTTCAACAATAGAATCAGCAGATTGCTGCAGATGATCAATGGTTGTGAGTGTTTTCATCGGAGATTGAGTCGGTTTTTGGATTTCTTTTTCAACCTCTTTAAAACTGCGCAGCATCATATATGTTTCCGGCAGAGGCATCAACAGTGCGTACGCCGCTGCTTTAAAGCGTAATTCATTAGTTTCAAACAGCTTATCTTTCAAAGGCAAGTCAGACTTTTTCAATGACCTGCTCTCATTGTAAAGATAAATATTTGCACTTGTGTCTTTATATTCTTTTGCAAGCGGTTTTATTTTGTTCAACTCCGAGTTGTTTTGATAAAGCAGATTTTCTGCATTTTTAAGAGTGTCTTTAATCTCTTTTTGATTGTAATTTTCATCTTTTGTAATATTCTTCAAAGTCGCAAACTGTTTCAAATTACGTTTATATTTGTCGTAACGGGACATATAAGGCTGATAGTATTTATTCTCGTCACTTAGGGACAAATCCGACATTTTTTCCTTTTGTGAAATAAACTCCATTTCATGCTCGGAAAAGTTGTTTATTATTTTATTGGCGTTATTGTTTATATCAACAAGCGACTGATAAACAGGTTTAGACTCATTGACAAAGGGCATAATCCGGTTGTTAATCGTATCGCTCAAACTGTCATAAGCATCATTAATAAAACTGCCGCTAAAACTTACCGTATCTTTTTGCAGAGCGTAATTTGGCGCAGGATTAGATACTTTATTATTGTTTTTATTAAAACTTCTTTTTTGTACTAATTGAATAGATAATGGCAGTATTCTCATAATTTAACTCATTCCTTCATTTTGTTGCTGAGCTGACCGCACGCAGCATCGATATCAGAGCCGCGCTCCAGCCTTATTGTAACCTTTTTGCCCGACTGTTCCAAGATGTATTTGAACTTTTGTATAGATTCTTTACTCGGTTTTTCAAAATCATCTTTGTCGTTAGGATTGTAAATAATTAGGTTTATGTTGGCTTTTAATCCGATTAATAATACTGCCAGCTTTTTGGCGCAATCAACAGTATCATTGAACCCTTTAATTAACGTATACTCAATAGTTACCCTTCTGCCGGTCTCGCCGACATAATCTTTCAGAGTCTGCATAAGCTCATCTATCGGATATTTCTTTTCAACAGGCATAAGAGATTCCCTCAGCTCGTGAGTCGGAGCGTGTAAAGAAACGGCAAGTGTGGGCTGAAAGTCCATTTGCGCTAATCTTTTAATCTGGGGAATAATCCCGCATGTAGAAACAGTCAAACGTCTTATACCGATAACAAAATCCGTATTAAAAATATCTATAGCCTTCAAAACATTATCAAGATTTAACAAAGGTTCTCCCTGTCCCATAAAGACAATATTTGTAACCTTTAAACCAGTATCACGCTGAATAGTCAATACCTGCTCAATTATTTCTCTCGGCGTTAAATTTCTTATAAATCCTAACTTTGCGGTAGCACAAAACTTGCAGTTACATGCGCATCCTACCTGAGAACTTACACAGGCAGTGAGATTTGCCCTGTTATCAAAGCGCATAAGAACAGTTTCAACGCAATTGCCGTCCGAATACTCTAACAGATATTTGATTGTGCCGTCTTTACTGACCTGCTTGTGTTTTATTTTAACATCGGTAATCTCTGCAATATCCGCTATTTTTTCTCTTGTTTTTTTAGAAATATCAGTCATTTCTTCAAACGAAGACATTGATTTTAAATAAATCCAGTTATGCAGCTGCTTTGCCCTGTACTTTGACTCACCGATAGAATCAGTAAAAGCAGTTAATTCGTCTAAATTCATTCCTGATAAAATTTGCTTATTCATACTTTAATTTTTACATAAAATAAATATTTTAACAGAACTCGGAGAAATCCTCCTGCAGTATGAATTTTAAAGTAACATCCTTGCCTAAAGATACTTTACATAAAATTCACGTTACACTATTGTAACAATTTGTTAAAATAGGCGTAAAAAGATGTTATAAAATTTTCAAAACGGGAATTATTAATTTAGAAAAAACAATTTGGTTAGTATAGTCGAACACAGGATTAGTATTATGAAAAATTTTCTTGCAAGAAATTTCTTAAACATTCAAAAATGCTTATATAGTAATATTTTACCCCCCCCCCCGAAACTCTGTAATTCAGTAATATCAAAGGTTTTAGTAGGTTTTTGTTTTAATTTAAATACAAACCGCAGCGATGAATGCTTCAGAATGACACAAAATTTATTCCCCCTCTCCGATGGGAGAGGGCAGGGTGAGGGTTGGCACTGGCAAAAGGCATTAAAAACAGCCGCCTTGACCCTTGCATTATCCTTCTTCATCGCAGCACCGGCAATGGCACAAGCACCCGTACCTACTTTAGACAACCTGCATAATCAAGAGTTAACTATGCCAGACTCAAGTGAAGTTTATCCGGAGTCTGCTTATACCCTTACAGAAATCGAAAACGCAGACCCTGAAAATCTTCCTCAAAACGCAATAACCCTTTATGATAAAACAGAAGTTATAAAATACTATGACCCTCAAACCGGTCAGGAAGTTGCAGCAGACGACAGACTTCCCGATATTCAGTATAAAGAAGTCACAACAATCGAGACAACCCCAAAATACTACCTTGTAAACCTCAAAGACTCAGTAACAAACATTGGCGAAGGCGATACAACAAAATACTTTGAATGGTCGCAAAATGCAGAAGGCAAACTTGAAATAAAAGAAGTATCAGCACCTACCGAAGGTAAAAATACAATAACATATAAATATAACCCTGACTCTTTTACCCAAAAAGTAGAAGGACTAACAAGCAATCCATCAGTTACTGACCCATCCGGTACAACGTCACTTAATCCGTATATTATCGAAGGCGGTGTCGGATTAAACAATCCGGCAGACAAAACAACAAGTATAAATAACGTACTTTATAAAGATAACAAAGTCACTGGTACACTGGAGTCAACAACAACATCAGATTCTAAATATGCACAGGTATCAGGCGGTGCTGTGTACAATTCAGGAACAATAACAGTAATTACTGGTGCTTTTATAAACAATGGTGTTGAAGCTAAAGTATCAGGCTTTGCACGTAATAACCCCTTTGGCGGTGCTTTGTATAATTCAGGTACAGTTACAGACATAGCGGCTGATTTTATCGGCAACTATGTATATGTAGCTGCATCCAATCATTTGGCTATTGCCTGTGGCGGAGCGATTTATAACGAAGAAGGAACAATCGGCGATATAACAGGTAATTTCATTGGTAACTATGTATCAGGTAATAGTTTTGCCTCTGGCGGGGCGATTTATAACAGTCGAGGTGGCACGATCGGCGATATAACAGGCAATTTTATCGGCAACTATGTGTCTGGTAATTCTTCTACCTCTGGCGGGGCGATTTATAACAATCAAGGTGGCACGATCGGCAACATAACAGGCGATTTTATCGGTAACTATGCGTCTGGTAATTCTTCTGCCTCTGGCGGGGCGATTTATAACCACGGAACAATCGGCAATATAACAGGCGATTTTATCGGCAACTATGCGTCGTCTACTAATTCTTCTGCCAAAGGCGGGGCGATTGATAACGGTGCAACTATCGGCAATATAACAGGCGACTTTATCGGCAACTATGCTTCTGGTAGTTCTTATGCCTCTGGCGGGGTAATTAATAACAGTTACGGAACAATCGGAAATATAACAGGTGACTTTATCGGTAACTATGCGTCTTCAACTAATTCTTATGCCCAAGGCGGGGCGATTTATAACTGGGCTACTGACTCAACTAGTGCTGAAATAAGTAATATAACAGGTAACTTTATAGGCAACTATGCGTCAGGTAGTTCTTATGCTAAGGGCGGAGCGATTTATAACGAAAATGGAGTAATTGGTGAGCTGGATAAATACAACAACGTAGTCGGCGGTATTATCAATTCCAGCTTCATAAACAATTATGCTAAATCCGAAACGGGAAAAGCCCAGGGCGGAGCAATTTATACAAAAGAAAGCCTGAATATTATTGCCAAAGACGGCGGACAATCGGTCTTTAGCGGAAACTACACGGAATCCAACGGAGTAAAAACTCCTAACGCTATCTATGTTGAAGGAGCACAGCCTGTATCATCTATGCAAAGCTCCATTGTATCAATGGATACAGATAAAATCATTTATCAGGAAAGCAATGGAACGACAATCCCTGCAATAACTTTAAATGCCAATACAAACGGAACAATTGTATTTGACGACCAGATTGAAGGCAGCCAAAACGGTACAATCACTGCTAATACTTATCAACAAAACATAAGCATGGCACAAGACTTCTCCGGTAAAGATGATATGTATGCGGCTTTGGGACTTTCGGATGACGCTACAGTGTCAGAAGTTGTCGATGCTTACATTGATTTTATGCAAAAGCAATATCCTGATGAGCCATTGCCTGAGAATGCCAAGGAGTTAGTA
>CASFCQ010000007.1 GCA_949293185.1 uncultured bacterium | reverse complement strand
TGTTTTATCAAAGATTTTGCCACGACAAGCTGTGGTCAAAATCTTCTCAAAACACAACTGTTTCTAATAAACTTCCATCAGGGCTTCGCCCCGAACCCCTACGGCTTACAAAGTAAGCCGTGTATATTATAAATGTTAAAATTTTTGTCATCGAATTACGTAACATATACAAGGATGACGGTTTTGTGTCATTCTGAAGCGCACGTCGCTGCGTGTTTGCGATAATTGTGTGTGTTCAGAATCTGACCGGCTGGGTGTGAAATCACAAGGCTGGTAAGATTCTGAAACGAGTTGTCTTGGATTTACTTCACGCTCGCGAGTTTCGCATAAAGACTTTCTGTCTTAGCATGCTCAATCTGCTCGCTCACCGGACTGGGTTCACTTTTGTTCACACGGCGTCCCCTCTCACCAATGTGACATTTAGTCACATTGTTTCGGCAGAGTGCAAATCCGCAGAATGACATATATATAAATTTGACTTTCACTAAAAATTAATTAATACATAATCATACAAACAGATGTAGTAATCATCAGGGCAATACTTAATAATTAGTATGTAGAATAGTAAATTAGCGATCCCCATGCCTTTTCGTTACAGACTCCAAAAAATTCTTGATTTCAGAATTAGAAAAAAGGAAGAACAACTCCAAAACGTACGCAACGCTCAGGCATTAGTGCTAAAAATAGAAGGACTCATAGAAAGGAACAACAAAGAAATCGCATCAACAAGACAAAACATGCGACAGGCAGATTTTATAATGTACGAATCCTACGACACGTATCTTAAACATCTGTATGTCAAAGGTGAAGGTCTTGAAGCTGACAGGCAAAAAGCTCAGGAGGCTCTTGATATAGAAAAAGACAAGTTAAGAGAACTCGAAAAAGCGGTAAAAGTACTGGAAAAACACAAAGAGCACTGCAGAGAAGCCTACATAGAAGAAGAAAAAAAAGCAGAGCTCAAACAGCTTTCGGAAGTCGCTATTCAAAAATACTTTGCAAAAACCAAAGAAAAACAAGAAGAAGAACAGGAAGAACTCCTCAAAGAATTGATGAAGAACCCCCTTTATAATGATGAAGAAGGAATATAACAAATGAACGTCTCAGCAAGCAGCACAACAACAAAAACAGAAACTATCCAAACCAGAGATACAGATAATGATATAAAATCATCATCCGCTTCTAAAGATGAAAAAGTTTCTTCTTCATCAAAAACAGAAGATAAAAAAGATAAAACGGAAGAAAAAACAGAGGAAAAAAACTCTGATTTTAAAACAGTTTTAGAAGAACAGAAAAATGCTGACAAAACACAGACCGACCAGATGCAGCAGCAAAATATGCAAAACCAGAACATGATGAATCAGCAGTATATTAACCAGTTCGGCTTTGATACGGTCGGCGGCATAAAAAATATTAGTTCAATGTACAACTACGACACCTTAAAAATTTCAAAAGATGATGCAAAATTCTTTGCTGATTTAGTAGACAACAAACAATTCGCAGTTCAGCAAAACGGCGACAAAACAAGCATCATAAAATTTGCGGATGAAATAGGTCCGACTTACAAAACCCAGCAAACATCAAAAGTACTAACGGATTTAATAACAAAAGCCTATAACGAACAAAAGCCTGTACGTATAAGCTTTGACAACAATGTTTCCGTAATACTTAAAATAGACACAAAAGGCAAAGTTTCCGCCGAATTTATTCCCGGTGATAAAGCGGTTGAAATGTATTTGAGAAACAACATTGACTCTTTAAGACAGAGATTTGATGACCAGAATCTGCCTTACAATGACCTGTTTTACAGACAATCCAACAACGGACAAAAAAATAAAGAACGACAAAATCAACAACAAGAAAAAGGAGAGTAACAAATGAATGATTCATTCGTAAATGCTCTAAATACCCAAAAAGCAACAACCGGCTGGATGGATGCGATAGGTGAAAACCTGACAAACATCTATACGCCCGGATACAGAGAAACACAGGCAACGTTTAAAACATTTTTAAACTCTGCCATTATTGACGGTTTCAATAAAAACGTAGGTCAGGGAAAATCTACTCCAGGTACTTCTAACGAAAACGTATTCCTTGAAGGCGAAGGATATTTCACTTTGCGCCGTGATGACGGTCAAATAGTATATTCAAGATTGGGCGAATTTACCTTTGACAAAGAAGGTGTATACAAAAACCCCAGCGGATACACTGTTCAGGGTTACATTCTTAACGACAAAGGCGAAATCATGCAGGGCACAAAACCTATCGATGCTGATATTTATGCAGAAACAGGAATAAAAGGCGGCGCTGTTAACCTGCCCACTACAAACATAAAACTCTGGATAGACCCGAACAACGGTAAATACCTCGGAAAATACGATGAATTTGAATTCAAAGGCGACGGCATTTTGTACGGAAAATCAGACGGCGGAAAAAATGTTGTACCGCTATACAAACTCGCTATTATGAACTTCCACAATCCGGAAGGTTTGTATGAAGTAAAACAAGGTGAATTTATCGAAACAGCTGAATCCGGCAGACCTGTTATAGGCAGAGGAGAAGTAAGAGGCGGTCTTTTAGAAATGTCAAACTGCGACTTTAAAGCAAACATAACCTACTATCAGCAGGCTAAAATGCAGCTTGATGTTGCAAACAAAATCATTTCAACAAACAAATCTCTGCTGCAGGAAGTACTTCAGCTAATCAGTTCATAATTTTTATATTTCATAAATTAAAAAAGCAAACGGCTGAAACCAGCCGTCTGCTAAAATATTAAGTATTATACAAATCCTAATTTATTAACACCAATGCCTTTGCCGGTTGAGACTGCAGGGGCTTTTTATTTGCCAAAAATTCTTTCGCAAACAGTATTAAAAACTAAATTAGGAAAACTTACTGTTTTGCCGTTGCTATGTAATATAGTTGAACCGTCCTGAGCTTTTTCATATATATCGTATCTGTTTTTTACAATATCTACTATTCTGAACGGATTCTCTTGTGCATCACAGTTAACCGCTTTAACACCTATACGTCTTCCGCCGACTTCATTGCTTAAAACATGGGTTATGTTACCGTTTCTTAAGTTTTTATATGTTCTCAAAAGAGAACCGTCATATCTTCTGAATTCATTTATCAATGCCATAGCAGTGTACCTTTCTTTATTTTGTATAAAGATTAAAACATCAACAAAAAATTTTTTGCCTTTTATAATTTCGTATTTTTAAAACTAAATTTTTTCATAAGAAACAGTTAACACATATTGAGTATCAGTTACATCAACAATTGCCCATCTTAAAGGTTTTATATCGAATTTAGAAAGCTCGTTTTCAATGTATGAGCTTTCTAAACTTTGAGTTTTATCGATTTTAAATTCATCTGTAAGAATCATAAAATTACTCAACTGTAACAGATTTAGCAAGATTCCTCGGCTGGTCAACGTCTTTGCCGAGGAATTCCGCAATATAATATGCAAGAAGCTGCAGCGGAACAGAAGCAATAACAGGCGACAAGTACTCATCCACCGCAGGTACTTTTAAAATGTATTCAAAGACATCTTCCAGATGAGGATCTTCCGCTGATGTAAGAGCTATCATTCTCGCATTTCTCGCTTTTGCTTCTTCTGCGTTTGAAAGAATCTTTTCATAAACAATACTGCCCGGCATAAGAATTGCAAGAACCGGCATTGTTTCATCAAGCATTGCAATAGGTCCGTGTTTTAACTCGCCTGCCGGATATCCTGTAGCATTAATATAGCTGATTTCTTTAAGTTTTAATGCCCCCTCTAATGCCGTAGGATAGTTAATGCCTCTTGCTATATAAATAAAGTTTTTGTAAGAAGCAAATGCTCTGGCGCATTTGATAATACTTTCTTCATGAGAAAGAACAGTTTCAATCTTTTGCGGCAGCATCATCATCTCATGTTTGAGCTGCTCAATTTTTGAAGAATCAAAAGAGCCCTTAATTTCTGCAACATACATAGAGAACAGATACAATGCTATCAACTGTGCATTAAAAGATTTTGTAGCTGCAACGCTGACCTCGATACCTGCATTAACAGGAATCAGGCTGTCAGCTTCCCTTGCCATGATAGAATCAGGTCTGTTTGTAATAATCAAAACATGCGATCCGACAGCTTTTGCTTGTCTTATAGCTGTAATAGTATCAGAGGTTTCTCCTGACTGGGATATACCTATAACAAGAGTATTTGCATCCGTAACAGTCTTTCTGTAAATATATTCGCTTGAAGGTTCAACATCAACCGGGATATTGGTAAACGCTTCGAGAATATATTTTGCAACCAATGCCGCATGCAATGATGTACCGCATGCGATAATCTCTATCCTTTTTAAATTTTTAATCTGCTCTTTTGTTAGTTTTACTTCATCCAGAACAATCGGTTTTGTAATATCCGGCAGCTTGCCTGAAAGAACATTTCTTATTACGTCAGGCTGTTCATGGATTTCTTTGAGCATAAAATGCTTATACCCCATTTTGCTCATTGCAACAGGTTCCCAGGGTAAAATTTCTTCTTTTTTAGCTACCTGTTTGCCGTCAATATCTGTTATAAGAACGCTTGTCGGAGTTAAAACAGCAAACTGATCGTCATCAAGATAAATAACACGTTTTGTATATTCAATAATTGCAGGAGAATCAGAAGCCAGATAATTTTCTCCCTGTCCCATTGCAACAATCAACGGTGCATTTTTTCTTGTTCCGACAATCATATTAGGATCATCCTGATGCATTACGCAGAGAGCATAAGCACCTTTCAATCTTTTTGCTGCAGCTCTGACAGCCTTAGGCAGGTCGTTCAGTTTTCCGTATTCATGTGCAATCAAATGTGCAACAACTTCTGTATCAGTTTCTGTCTTAAAAATACATCCGCATCCCTTGAGCTCTTCTCTTAATTCCTTGTAATTTTCAACAATACCGTTGTGTACAAGAACAAGTTTTCCGCAATTGCAAGAATGCGGGTGCGCATTAATCGTAGTCGGCGCTCCGTGAGTTGCCCAGCGTATATGACCTATACCTGCAGTTGTATTGGTTATTTCACTTCTGTGAGTTTCCAACAAATCTTTAAGGTTTTGAAGTTTACCTTCTGCCTTATATATTTTTATTTTGCCGTTGCTGTTAACAGCAACTCCGGCAGAATCATATCCTCTGTACTCAAGTTTGCTCAAACCATTCGTTAAAATATCTATAACAGACTTAGGTCCAACATATCCAACAATTCCGCACATATCTTATAAAATCCTCAATTAACTTCTAACAAATCTTTTAATTATAAGATTCTATTTCAAAAAACCGTTTTTGAAAAGACCATTGAAATTAATAATTTATAAAGATTTTTTTCTGCAAATAACTGACAAATAGAAAAATTATGCTACACAAAATTATCCGGCATAAAAAAATCTCGACTCAACACCGCCCTCACCAATTTTCAACCTTATAGGCTTCAAACATTTAGGACACCTGCCGACATATGCCGTACCTTCTTTGTTTTTGTAAACTCTGCCATACACATTACAGCATGTAAACATTACACCAACAAAATTTTTAACGGAAGGATTATCGTACACAAAACACCCCGTGTTCAATTATCTACGATAAAATTATATCACTTATTCAGACAACACCTGAGGGATATCAACATCCGGCTTGCCGAGAACTCTAACAAGCTCGAGAACAGATGCTTTCATCTGGCATTTTTGCGATGTGCCGTTAAAAAAGTCTGTATAAAAACATCCTTCGCACACACAACCTCTTTTATAACATTCCAACGCTGTATTAGTCCATCTTCTTACAGCTATAGATCTTCCCATATCTCTGCTTCTTAACACTTAACGTTCCTCCCGAATTTGCCCCTGTCCTTCCATATTAACAATTCATCTCCAAACAGGACCATTCCCCAATTTTTAAAGTTCGTTTGTAAATCGTGCATAATTGCCGAAAAACAAGTTCTTTTTTTATTATATAGTCAAAAACCCTTTTTACAAGGCAATTACACGGAATTGTTACGTTTTATTTCAACTCTCGATTCGCTTGCAACTTAGGCATTTTAGGGGTTTTAAGTACGCGTATCATAATCTGTGACATGATTTCAGAGTTTTAAAACCATGCAAACCATGTCAGCACCCATGTTTTCATGCAAAAACAAGCACATTAAGAATTGTAAATATTTTAGGCTGTTGTTTAGTGAGATGAAACGAATTTAACGTAATTTAACATATTTGAATCAGTCTGAAAAATAGTCTATATTTTTAATATAGGTGAATAGTATGTATACAAACTCGCCATCGGAAAGATAAAATTAAAAAGTTTATAATCAAGACACAAAGGGGATAAATTGGAAAACAATTATTTTAAGCTGTTTTTAGATGACATAACAAAATTATGGAACGGCTTAGATGCGGGACAAAAATTCGGAATAGTCGTACTCAGTGCTGCTACACTGATAATTTCAGGATTTTTTATAATGAAATCCATGGAACCGAATTGGTCTGTTCTATACTCTGATTTATCACCCCAAGACGCTGCTGCAGTGTCTGAAAGTTTAAAGAAAAGCGGATACGCCTACAAACTCTCTCAAGACAAAAAATCAGTTCTTGTTCCGCAAGAACTGCAGGACGAGTTGAGAATTTACGTTGCAGAAAACGATTTGATACAGGATTCATCTCCGGGATTTGAACTGCTGGATGATATGCAGCTCGGTTCAACAGATTTTAAAAACAAACTTACAAAACAAAGAATCTATCAGGGAGAGTTAACCCGTTCTATCGAAAAAATGAGCGGCGTAAGAAAAGCCCGTGTACAAATTGCTGACCCTGAACGCTCGGTGTTTCAAGAAAGAGATGAAGTCCCGACTGCGTCTGTCATGCTTATCTTAGAGCCTGGATACAAGCTTAAAACCTCTCAAATAAAAGCAATTAAAAACCTTGTTGCTTACGCAATCCCGAGATTAACACCGGAAAAAGTGTTTTTAACAGACCAATCCGGCAACAACCTGTCTGATGATATAGAAAAAAATTCAAACGACATAGAAACATACAAAACAAATTTTGAAAACCAGACCGCAAAAAAAATCCAGAGTGTTCTGGACAAAATTGTTGGCGCAGACAATGCGTCTGTTCAGGTAAGCGCCGATATTGACTTTAATTCAACACGCTCTACAATAGAAAGCTACATGCCGGTCGGTGATTCTCAACAGGGTGTGCTTACTTCTACCCAGACGGAATCCGAAAACTACGAAAATCCGTATCCAAATACAACAGGGGCAATGACAGGTACAAACAATCCACCTGCTGTTAACCCGCAAAATACAGCCCAGCCGAGAAATCTTAATTACCAGAAACAAAAAACAGCTTCTACATACAGCGTATCTAAAGAAATTAAGCAGATTGTTTATGCGCCCGGCACTGTAAAAAGAATGACCATTGCCGTTGCTGTAAATAAGATTTTAACTTCGGAAGAAAAAACAGAACTGGAAAAATTAATTGCTTCCGCAAGCGGAGCTGACACAGCAAGAGGCGATGTAATTAACGTAACAAGCCTTGAATTTTCCGCTAAAGATGCAGACAAAGCAGCAGAAACCGCAGAAGCCAAAGCAATACAAAAAGAAAAAACTCAAGAAATCGTTATCAACAAACTCATTCCTATGTTTGTTATACTTGTGCTCGGTCTTGTTGCATTGTTTATATTCCGTTCATTATTCGGCAAATCGGATGAAAGCATTGATGACTTTGAATCACGTTATCAGGAACAGCAGCAGGCTATTACTGATAATCTGATTGATAAATTTGAGGTCGAAGCATTGCCGCAAATTGAAGCTAAACTGAATCCGGAACTTGATAAACTCAAAACCGACCTGACAGACACAATTATGTCAGACCCGTCCGAAGCGGCAAAACTACTTATTTCATACATTAAGGATTAATTAAACAATGGTAAGTGAATTAACATATGAATCCATGACACAAAGGCAAAAAGTCGCAGCATTATTGATTGCGCTTGGTCCAAATACGGCTTCGGAAGTGTTAAAACATATAAAAGATGATGATATACTTGAACAAATCACTTTTGATATTGCAAGCTTAAATAAAGTGCCGACAGAAATCTTAAACCGTGTTCTGGAGGAATTCCACTCTTTGTTTCTCGCAAGCGATTACCTTTCATCAGGCGGCACACAATACGCCAGAACAATTTTAGAAAAAGCATACGGCGCTGATCAGGCGCAGCAAATGCTGGGCAGACTGGTTAATCTGTTGACAACTAACCCGTTTCAATTTTTTAACGACGCTGACCCGTCACAGCTGGCAACATCGTTTCAAAACGAAAACCCTCAATTGATTGCGTTGATTCTTGCATATTTAAAACCGGAAAGCTCGGCAAAAGTTTTGAACAGCCTTCCGCCTGATGTTCAGGCTCAGGTTGCCTTTAAAATTGCTGATATGAGTTCAACAAACCCTGAAATTATTTCGGAAATCGAAAAAATTGTGGAAAGCAAATTCTCCTCGGTTGTAGCTCAAGACTTTTCTAAAGCAGGCGGTGTCGGTGCACTGGCAAACATATTGAACCGCTCTGACCGTGCAACGGAAAAGAACGTACTGGAATATCTTGAAGTTAAAAACCTTGAACTTGCGGAAGGCGTAAGAGAGCTGATGTTCGTATTTGAAGATATTATCCAGCTTAAAGATAACGCTATTCAAAGAATTATACGTGAAGTAGATATGAGAGATTTAGCTATATCTCTTAAAGGCGTTCGTGAAGAATTAAAAGAAAGAATCTACAGCAACATGTCAGAACGTGCTCAGGCAATGTTAAAAGAAGAACTAGAATACATGGGTCCTGTAAGAGCAAAAGAAGTTCAGGAAAAACAAACAAAAATTGTCGGTATTATCCGTGCTCTGGAATCTGCCGGTGAAATCATCATAACAAGAGATTCAGCTGAGGACGAATACATTGAGTAGAATTAAAAGCGAGAATGTCAACTTCGGCAATTCATTTGTGCTAAGTTCCGAAGGGAAAAAAATATTAAATAAAGAAATTACAGACGCGCAGCTTATTGCGGATTCCATAATCGCAGAAGCAAAAAAGCGCGCTCAGGAGTTAATTGACCGGACGAACCGGCAGTGCAGCGATAAAATTGCACAGGCAACAGCTGAAGCTGAGAATTCAAAAGAACAAATCACCGCAGACGCGAGACGTCAGGGGTATGAAGAAGGCTACGCTGACGGTCAGCAAAAGATTACACAAGAGTTACAGGACATAATCGAAAACGTTAACAACTTTGCAAAATGCGAATTCGATATAAAACACAGAATAATTAAATCATTGCATACGGATATTCTTGACCTTGTTTTGAATATTTCCGAAAAAATATGCAAAAAACAGCTTATGTTGGACAACAAAACCCTTGAAAATATTGTACAAAATGCAATTTCACAGCTAAAAGAAAAAGAAAATGTCACAATCATAGTCAATCCGCAAATGGCGGAAAAGATTTATGCAATCTCGGACGAAATTAAAGAAAAAATTCATACATTAGAGTCCATAAAAATTATTGAAGACAATTCAATATCACCCGACGGAACGATTGTAGAATCTGTCGGTTCAAGAGTAGACGCCCGTGTAAGCGCACAGATTGAGCAGCTCTCACAAAAACTCTTTGAAGAACTAAATTCAACAAACGAGCGTGAACTTGCCAAAGAACTTGATAATATTGACGAAAACATAAATGATAAACCTGACTCGATATAAAAACATAATTAATAAAACAAACACCCTGCAAGAGGTCGGAAAAGTCATACAAATTATCGGGCTTATAATAGAAGCCGACGGTCCTCAAGCCAGTATAGGCGACCTGTGTTATATTTACAACAAACTGGATGCACAGCCTATCTGGGCAGAAGTCGTAGGTTTTAAAACCGGCAAAATTTTACTCATGCCTCTGGGGTCAATGGACGGACTTATGCCGGGAGCTGTAGTAATCAATACCGGCGGGTCAATGAAAATAAAAGTCGGACCACAGCTTTTAGGCAGAGTATTAGACGGACTCGGCAGACCGATTGACAATCTCGGAGATATTAACTCACAGTCATTGTACTCCACACAAACAGATATCATTAACCCGCTGGCAAGACAGTTAATCAGAACACCGCTGTCTTTAGGTATAAGGTCTATAGACGGATTTATTACTGCCGGCAAAGGACAAAGGCTCGGTATATTTGCAGGTTCTGGTGTCGGCAAAAGTACCACCCTTGCTATGATGGCAAAAAACACAAATGCAGACCTTAACGTTATTGCTCTTATCGGTGAACGAGGCCGTGAAGTAAGAGAGTTTATAGAAACAACGCTTGGTCCTGAAGGAATGAAACGTTCGATAGTTGTCGTTGCCACATCAGAGCAGCCATCGCTTGTAAAAATAAAAGCGGGTTTTGTTGCCACAGCAATTGCGGAATATTTCAGAGATCAGGGCAAAGATGTCTTGTTTATGCTCGACAGTGTAACCCGTATCGCTATGGCGCAAAGAGAAGTAGGGCTTGCCGTAGGCGAACCGCCGGCAACAAGAGGCTACACGCCTTCTGTTTTTGCCCTTATGCCAAAACTGCTTGAAAGAGCCGGCAGCAACGAATACGGTACAATCACGGGACTTTATACGGTGCTTGTTGAAGGTGATGACTTTAACGAGCCCATCTCAGACACGGCAAGAAGCATCCTTGACGGTCACATTATGCTTTCAAGAGAACTGGCGCACAAAAACCACTATCCGGCAGTGGACGTGCTGCAAAGCGTCAGCCGTGTAATGAAAGAGGTTACAACAAAAGACCACACAACTGCAGCAGGAAAAATAAGGACACTGCTTGCTGCATACAAAAAGAATGAAGATTTAATAAACATCGGAGCTTACGTTAACGGAGCAGACCCTGTAACAGATCAGGCAATAAAGCTTATGCCAAAAATTAACGACTTTTTACAGCAAAAAGTGGACGAAGCTTCGCCCTATGAAGATACAGTTAACAAGCTCATTGCACTGGGTAATCAGGTAAAATTATAAATTGCAGCAAAAAATATAATTAATCTTTCTTATGTTTACGTGCACAGTTTTTGCATTCGCCGTATAGTTCAAATTTATGCCCTGTAATATTAAAACCCGTTTTATCAGCAAGACTTTTTTCAAGCTCTTTTACAGGACAGTCGTCAATCGGTATCATTTTTTTGCATTTAACACAAATCAAATAATGATGATGGGTATGCGAATCTTTTACAAGTTCGTATAACGCCTTATTATCATCAAGAGTCATAACTTTGTGCACGATATTCAGATTAACAAGTTTTTCTATTATTCTGTATATTGTAGAGAGCGAAATTTTGTTATTAGTTTTCTTTATACATTCATAAATATCATCCACTGCCATAGGTGCAGATTGTTTTTGGAGAAGATAGATAACTTCATCTCTGTTTTTGGAAGCTCTTAGCCCTTTTAGTTTTTCTGAGATTTGTTTTTGCATACTTTCCCTCTACAGAAATTTTAACACATTTTAAAAAACTGTGTTGCCCGTAATTCATTTTTTTCATATTGTGTTATAATCTAAAACACTTATCAGTTAAGAAGAGGACAAACTATGTTGGATATGAGATATTGCGAACTCAGCAAAGACGGTTTTGGCTGCTGTATGACGGTTAAAGAAACTTTGTTCAGCGGACAATCAGAATTTCAAAAGGTCGATATTTTTGATACGGAATCAATGGGCAGAGTGCTTACTTTAGACGGATTGATGATGACAACAGAGCGTGATGAATTTTATTACCATGAAATGATATCCCACATTCCAATGATTAATCACAAAAATCCTGAATCTGTTCTCGTTATCGGCGGAGGCGACGGCGGAACAATAAGAGAAGTTTTAAAACACGACACAGTCAAAAAGGTTGTGCTTTGCGAAATTGACGGTATGGTCGTAGATGCATGCAAAAAATTCCTCCCCACTATCGGCTGCGAACTCGATAACCCGAAAGTCGAGGTAAGAATTGAAGACGCAATAGAATTTATAAAAGACAAAAAAGCACAGTATGACGTTATTTTAATAGACTCAACAGACCCTATGGGACCCGGTGAAGGTCTCTTTACGGAAGAATTTTACACAAACGTAAAAGAAGCCCTTAAAGAAGGCGGCATCATGGCTGCACAATCAGAATCACCTTTCATTAATCAGGCAGAAATGAAAAAAATGTATCCGCTTTTGAGAAAAGTGTTCCCGATAGTTGATACATTTACAGGTCCGATACCGTCATATCCCGGAGGATACTGGAGCTGGTGCTTCTGCTCGGAAACAGTTAAACCGCTAAGCTACATAGACGAAGCAAGAGCGGAAAAAATTACAAAACAGTGCAAAATTTACAACAAAGAATATCATCTTGCTCGTTTTGCTCTGCCTAACTTTGTTAAAGAACTGGTTAAGTAATATTGGATAAATTTATGAAAAAATTTTTAAATTTATGTATTTGTCTAACATTATGTTGTTCAAGCTTATGTGCCTATGCTACAGATACAGCAAAAAAAGAAGTAGAAAAACCTGTTTGGAATGATTATGTCCCTAAAAAATATGAAAATCCGCGTAATTTTTCAAGAGGGAAATCAATTGCTGAACTTTCTGCCGGTATATTTTTAACTGATCTGTTGATAACAGCACCCATAGGTATCCCTATGATTGTTCACTCTACAACAAAGTTAAAGAACAAAGGTTACTATGACAAAAAAATAAAATTTGAAAATGGTCTGTTAGAAGCTGAAAAAATAGCAGATCCGACCGAAAAAGAAATGTATTACAAAAAATTAATTAATGATTGCCGTCTGGATACAAATAGAAAATATAAAAAAGATTTAAAAAAATCCAAAAAGGCAGCAAAAGAAACCAAAAAGAAAAATGAAAACAAAATTGATGACAAAAAGGTAAAGTCTGTCCAACCTCCAGAAGAAACTCAACAACCTGAAGCTCTATCACCTGATAATACAGTTCATTAAATAAACTCAAAAGCTCCGGAAAAATTTCCGGAGCTTTTTTCAATCTCATTTTCTTCCTAACAGAATGTGCCAAACATGGTAGCAAGACCTTTACGACAGATAAAGGCGCAATTTTGAAGTATTTTTTTTAATATGGAAATAAAAGAGTCCATATTATAATAATACCCATTTTTTTAATTTTTAAACATTTATATGCTCATTTGTTATGAAAACTTTACGTGCTTCTTCTCTGTCATCAAAATGAATGGTTTTGTCCTTTAAAATCTGATAGTTTTCATGACCTTTACCGGCAAGCACAACCACATCATTTTCATTGGCAATATTTTTTAACATAGATATAGCCGTTCTTCTGTCAGGTTCTACATAAACTTTTTGGGTATTTACCGTTTTTATTCCTGCAAGAATGTCAGATATAATAAGCTGCGGGTCTTCGCTGCGCGGGTTATCCGAGGTTACAACAACAATATCAGCGGCTTCTTCCGCAATTTTTCCCATTTTAGGACGTTTGGTAGCATCTCTGTCACCGCCGCAGCCAAACATACAGATAAGATTGCTGCCTTTTGGTGTCAATTCCCTTGCTGCCTTTAATACATTCAAAAGCCCGTCGGGAGTATGAGCGTAATCTACAATAACAAGCGGCTGTTTGTTAACAATTTCAAATCTTCCGTCAACGCTCTTTGTTTCTTCAAGCGCTTTTATACAAATATCAGCATCAAATCCTGCAGCAATACCTGCTGTTAATGCGGCAAGAGCATTGTATACACTGAACATTCCGTTCATTTGAAGGTTAACTTTTTTAGTTACACCGTTTACCATACAGTCAAATTTTGCACCGTGTATAGAAAAATCAATATTTGATGCAGTAATGTCCGCATCGTTGTTGATTGCATAAGTGTATACAGCAACCCCGTTTGGTACAACGCTTTTAAAACGCTGTGCGTATTCGTCATCGTTGTTAATTACAGCAAAACCGCCGGGTTTCAGCCCTTTGAATAACAGCGCTTTTGCTTCAAAATAGTTATTCATGGTTATATGGTAATCCAGATGATCCTGTGTAAGGTTTGTGAACACCGCACCGTTAAAATCACAGCAGCCGACACGATTCTGCTCCAGAGCATGAGAGCTTACTTCCATTGCCACATAATCAATAGCATTATCACAAATCATTTTTAATGTTTTTTGCAATTCCGGAGCCTGCGGGGTCGTATGTTTAGCATCATGATAAGTGTCTTTACCCGACAATTTATACCCGAGAGTTCCGATAATAGCGCATTTATGCATTGCGTCTTCAATGATTCTCTGGATAAGATGGGTTACGGTTGTTTTGCCGTTAGTACCGGTTACTCCGATTAAATTAATATTTTTTGACGGATAACCATAAAAAGCAGCGGCAACATCCGCAATCTGATGTCTTGTGGATTCAACAATTACCTGAGGTACGTCAAGCTCAAGCTGTCTTTCGCAAAAAAGAGCGCTTGCTCCGTTTTCTACAGCCATTTTTGCATAATCATGACCGTCTGTATTTTCACCTTTAAGGCAAACAAAAATTTCACCTTTTTGAATTGTTTTTGAATTATATGATATACCTGTAATTTCTGTTTCTTTATTATTTACTATATCTTTTACTTTTATATTTTTAATAAGTTCACTCAGTTTCATAGTCAGTTCCTTATTTATCTTTTAATTTTGAGAATTACTTTTTTGAGCATTTTTAGCTTCTGCTGTCTTTTTCTTTTTAGTTACAGTTTTCTTTGTTGGTGCATTAACCTTTTTTACGGTTGTTGTGCTCAATTTTTGCGGCTGCCGGGTTCTGTCAGGAGCAATATTCAGTATTCTTGCCGTTTGCAGTGCAACCTCTCTGAACACCGGACCGGCAACTGTATTTCCCCACAAAGCGCCTTTAGACGGAGAGTCAATTACAACATAAATTTCTATCTGCGGATCGGTTGCCGGGAAATAACCGATAATAGATGTTACCAGTTTATTGGTATAACCTTTAGCACCTGTTATTGATTTTCTTGCTGTTCCTGTTTTTGCCGCAACATTGTAATCTTCAAGGTTAACAACAGATTTTGAGCGTCCTATGCTTCCTGCAAGAAGTCGTGTTACGGTTTGGGCAGTTTCGGGTTTTATTGTTTGTATACGTTTAACCTTTAGCGCCTCTTCTTCCGGAGAGTATTTAATCACGTGAGGAGTGACTCTTACCCCGTTATTGGCAAGCGCGGAAATAGCAGACACCATCTGTATTGCAGTAACAGAAATACTGTAACCGTAGCCTATTGAAGCATGTGTTGATTTCTGCCAGTCAGAAGGCGGCGGCAAAAGCCCGCGGGATTCTCCGGGCAGGTCAATACCGGTTTTTTCCCCGATGCCAAACTTTTTAAGCACATTGTAGTGCTCGTTTCTTGTCATCATCAATGCGGCTTTGGCGCTGCCGACATTGCTTGAGTGTTCGAATAAATAATACAAATCAATATTGCCGGGATACGGGTGTGCAGCGTAGTCATAATTTTTAATCACCCATTTATCAATTTCAATTTTACCGGTATCCAGTATTTTTGAATCTTCAAATAGTCTGCCGTTTTCTATTGCAGAAGCAATAGTGAGGGTTTTAAATGTAGAACCCGGTTCAAAAACATCACTCAATGTCCAGTTTGTCAACTGTGTAAGTGTTGCCTTTTTATAATTGTTAGGGTTGTAGCTTGGATAAACAGCATAGCCCAAAATTTCACCGTTTTTAGGGTTCATTACTATGACAGTACCGCGCAGAGCACCTTTTTCTTTTATTACTTTATTCAATTCAACTTCACAAACGTGTTGAATTGCGGAATCAATAGTTAATGTTATTGATTTGCCTTTAAGCGGAGATGTTGTAGCTGCAGGATCTGTATCAACTTCATAAATAATATCTCCGTCGGGTGTTTTTTCAAAATTAACATTTTGTTCGACTTCTTCCAGCTTATCCTTAGCCGTTAATTCAACACCTGCCGCTACATCCGCATCGGGATTGTAATACCCTAAGATATGCGCAGCCATTGTACCCTGCGGATAAACACGCTCGTTTTTCTTACCTAGGCTTATTTCTCTCAAACCAAGTTTTCTTATAGCCTGAGCGGTAATACGCGAAACATCCTTTTTAATTACTATGACTTTTTCGTCCTGTGCAAGTTTTTTAGCGAGCTGATTCTTGTTAACATTCAATATCGGAGCAAGAATAGCTGCAAGTTCATTAGGAGTATGGTCATAATATTCCTGATGGGCGTAAACATCGAACGAGGTTTTGTCAGATGCAAGTTTTATACCGTTTCTGTCAAGAATAGCACCTCTCATAATAAAGTTTTTTGCTGTTCTCTGGCGTTTTGCCTGTGCACGGTAGTCTTTTATATCGACAACCATTATTAAAAACAGGTAAACTATTATCACAAAGCTTATCAATATGCATATTATCTGCCAAAAAATAAGCTTTTTATCAAATTCTTTAAACTTCTCTTTATCGCTTTTATAATTCCGTCCCATACAAATAATTATACTATATACAATATTTTTAAGAGCGTAAATTTATGTAAAAAAAGACACCGCAAAAATAAAATTTGCAGTGTCTTTTTTCATCAAATGGTTTTAAGATTTTTTAAAACAGAAAATTAACCTCTGATACCTAAAGTTTTGATTAAATCTCTGTATTTTTGTAAATCTTGTTTTTTAACATAAGCTAAAAGTCTTTTTCTTTGACCAACCATCATCAAAAGACCTCTTCTGCCTTGAAAATCTTTTTTATTAGATTTGAGGTGTTCAGTCAATTCAGTAATTTTTTGAGTCAAAAGAGCAATTTGAACTTCTGCAGAACCGGAGTCTTTTGCGTCTTTACCGAATTTTTTGATGATTTCAGCTTTTTCTTCTTTTGCTAAATTTATTGCCATTTTTTTGTTCCTTTATCTATTTTAGTCAGTTTAAGTTGGTGGCGTAAACTAAATAAAATACATTATCGTTCCTAAATCATAACATCTCAAACATTAGCGTCAAGCATGATAGCCAGATATTTTAAGATTTACTAAACACAAAAATATCACAAGCTATCGTCTTACAGTTTTAGGCACAACGGCAGAGATTTCGTACTATGTATACAATACATATCTTTTAGATTCGCAAATTTCTTAAATTGAAAATTATAAAATTAGATTCCGCATCAACACCGTTGATTTCTATTTCGCCCGTTTCATTCACAACAGACATTCCGTCTCCCGCCTCAAGAATATTTGAATTTACTTCAATCGCCCCTGTGGCAACCTGCAGCCATAGTTTTCTGTTTTCGGGAATAGAAAAATATACTGTTTTATCCGCTTCTAAAATTGATTGGAAAATCTCTGCATCCTGATGAATTTTTACAGACCCTTCTTTGCCGCTTCCGGAAACTATGAGTCTTATTCTATTAAGTAATGTTTCTTTTTTAAAAGTTTTTGTTTGATAAGACGGCGAATAATTTTTTTTGTTTGGCAAAATCCATATTTGTAAAAAATGTGTGTCATTTATCGGCGAGGGGTTAAATTCGCTGTGCATTATTCCCGAGCCTGCACTCATCACCTGTATTTGTCCTGCCTGCAAAAGTTCGGATATGCCTGTAGAATCTTTATGTTCTAAAGCTCCGTCTAATATTATGGTAATAATCTCCATATTTGCATGCGGATGCATAGAAAAACCGGATGACGGGGCAATAATATCATCATTGATTACCCTTAAATCACTAAATCCCATATTAAACGGGTCAAAATACTGTGCAAAAGAAAAACTGTGCGCGCTCTTGAGCCAATCGGTAACTGTCTTGCCGCGTTCTTCACGGGCTCTTAATTTATACATTTTAATCTATCCTTTATTTTGCTTTGACGCATAAAGTATAGATTGTAAAAGCGATGACTTTTATATCTTCCGGCACGATACAGCCAGAGCTATTTTAAAGATATAACAATTTTTTATAAAAGAACTCTAAAAATTTTAGATAATAAAATATCCTGTTTTAAAAATTCAGCTTCACTCATTTTTTTGTACTTTACAGGTGTTTTCGAGTTTTGCAGTGCAACAATCCCTTTATTATTTTTTAAAAAGTTTTCAATAGAATATTTTGTGCTGAAATAATACTCTTTATATTTATTGCCTGTAAAACTTTCACACAAAAGTGATTCAAGTTTATATGCGCACAATTTGTTGTCTATCAACAAAAAATTTTTATATAAAGAATTTTTAATTAAAGCATTAATATTGGCAGACCTTGCTTTAAACCGTAAACAGTGTTCAAATCCGTGTTTTAAGATAAATTCTTCTATCAGCTTCGAGTATTTTTTAGACATAATAAATCCCGGTATTATTTTATTATTACAGCTAAAAAATATTGTGTCATAGTTATTTAGCAGACTAAAATCAGGTTTAAAACCATCTGTTATAATTGTGTCTGCATCAAGAAAAATCCCTCCGTTGCAATATACAACCAGAAAACTGATATAATCATATAATGCCGGTGAATAAGGGGGTGCAGGATTAGTTAAAAAATCTGTAAGAAATCTGTTATCTATATATTGGTGTAAGTTTTCAGGAGTTAAAATAATTATTTGATAATCATTTTGCAAATGCTGTTTCCAGGTTTTAATACAAAGGTTAATATATGGCGGCACGCATTTTTCAAAATTAATAAATGTAAAAATTTTATTATAATGAACGTCCATTAGAAACCCTTGATATTGCTTTTTTAAATTATTTGTGCAGATTAATAAATCTAATTAACCAAAAGTTAGACAATGCTAAACACTCTGATTTTTTTCATGATATGTCATAAAACACCTAAGTCAACAATAAAAAGCAAAATTTATAGGTGTCTTAAAACGTTAAGTTGCGCATCTAATGCGTATATACTAAACGAAAGGACATAGATATGACAAATTTCAAAAACGGTTTAGGCAGCAACATCAAGTACCTGAGAAAAGTAAGAAACATTACGCAAGAAGATTTGGCTGGTGTTATTGGTATTCATTCCAGACAACTTTCTAAAATTGAAACAGGTGAACATTTTCCATCGTGCAAAACATTAGAAAAAGTTTGCATTACACTAAATGTTCAACCGCGTGAGCTATTTGACTTTGATTTTTTAACAGAAGAATACGAAGGTGCACTAAACGGCACAAACAGTGAAACTGTTTTTCAGGTTTCCACAACCAAGAAAGACAATGTTTATCAATTGCGTACTAAAAACGCGAAAGAAAAAACTTGTACCGACAAAAGTATGGCAAACACTGCTAAAAATTTGAACAAACCTATATTTGTTGAATATTTTGATGAGAAAAAATCTTCCAAAATAGTAGTGTTTTATCCTGACGGAAAAGAAAAAGTTATAAGAAATTCCGTTGATGTTGAAGCACAGCGCAATTTAAACTACATGGTCGCTGAATTTAGAAAAATATCTAAAGACAAACAGTCTGCCGATTTTATTAAACTTGCTCTTGATTCACTAAAAAGTAACGAGGCATTAATAAAATTAAGCAACCTTGCCGATGGAATGAAACTGGCAAGAGGAATTAGCGATACTAAAAAGTAGAAAAATTATTCTTTTCCGTTATCAAAAATTAAAGATAATTGAGGCACTTCAGGCGCAGGGATTTTATTCTTGCGCTTGTTTGCCGATAAATCTTTTGAATAATCCACCTGCATTTTGGTCATCATATCTTCCGCTGTTTTAATTACAGACTGAGGAAGCCCTGCCATTTTTGCTACCTGTATACCGTAGCTCTTGCTTGCTGAACCTTCTATGACTTTCCTTAAGAAAATTATTTCTCCGTCATTTTCGGAAATAGTTACACGATAGTTTTTAATCTGAGGAAAAATTGAACTCATAACATTAAGTTCATGATAATGCGTAGCGAAAATAGTTCTTGCCTTTATCTTTGTCGCAATATATTCCGCAACACTCCAGGCAATAGCAACACCATCATAGGTGCTTGTTCCTCTTCCTATTTCATCTAACAAGATAAGACTCTTTTCTGTAGCAGAGTTAAGTATAAACGCCGTCTCGTTCATTTCTACCATGAATGTTGATTGTCCCAGCGACAAATCATCAACAGCACCCACCCTTGTAAAGATTTTATCCACAATACCGATTTTAGCCGCATCACAAGGTACAAAACTGCCTATCTGTGCCATTATCACGATAAGAGCATTCTGGCGCATATAAGTAGATTTACCAGCCATGTTAGGACCGGTAAGTATCATAAACTGCGTATCCTGCTGGGAATGGTTGTCCGCAATAAGCTTTAAGTCGTTTGATACATATTTACCCATAGGCAGAATTTTTTCAAGCACCGGATGTCTGCCTTCTTTTATATAAAGCTCGTTTGAATCCGTAATAAGAGGTCTTGTGTATTTGTTTTCGATTGCACATACAGCAAAAGAAACAAGTACATCCATATCGGCAATTGCTTCTGCGACCTCTCTTATAGGGTCAACAAATTCCTTAGAATATTCTCTTAAATCTGAAAATATTTTAGATTCGAGTTCAATGGATTTTGACTGTGCAGAAAGTACATCTGATTCATGTTTTTTCAATTCCTCGGTTACAAATCTTTCACCGTTTGTTAAGGTCTGGCGTCTTATATAATTATCAGGAACCATGCTGAGGTTTGAGTTAGACACTTCTATAAAATAGCCGAAAGTTTTTGAAAATCCTACTTTTAAAAATTTTATGCCGGTTTCTTCTTTTTGTTTATTTTCAAAATCAATCAGCCAGTTCTTTCCGCCTGTCAAAAGTTCTCTGTAGTAGTCCAAATCACCGGATACACCTTCTTTAATAACACCGCCGTCTTTTACGGTTATCGGAGCATCATCTTTAATTGTTTTATCAATAATATCCGCAAAATCAGTCAGGTTAGTTTTCACTTCCGTTAATTTTGATAAAAGTTCCGACTTGAAGTTTTTTAATACTTCGCTGAACATTGGTAAAAGGTTTATCGTATCTTTCAGCGCAACAAAATCGCGCGGATTAGCGGTATTATTGCTTATTCTTGTCGAAAGACGCTGGATGTCATAAACTTTTTCCAAAAGACCTATGAGCTGTATCCTTGAAGAGGTATTTTTTATAAGTTCTTCAACAGCATCCTGTCTTTGGATAATATTGTTTATATTTTTTAGAGGCTGATGAATCCATTTTTTCAGCTGTCTAGCCCCCATGTTAGTTTTTGTGTTGTCAATTGCCCACAAAAGACTGCCGTATTTTGCCTTATCTCTGGAGGTTTCTGTCAGTTCAAGGTTTCTTCTTGTGTTTGTGTCTATAGAAACAAACTGATTTAAGCTGTAGGTTGTAATTTTTTCAAACTTAGGAAAATTTTCTTGCTGGGTTCTGAAAAGATATTCAAAAATTGCTCCTGCAGCGCAAAATCCGATTTTACACTGCGAAAAACCGAATGTTTCTGCTGATTCCAGCTTGAAAATTTCTTTAATATTTTTTTCCGCTCTGTCAACGTCAAAAGCTGCATAGCTCATTTTGGAACAGTTATAGCTGTTTGTTATTTCTTCCGGCAAGTCGATAAGCTCATTGCCTACATACTGAAAAGGCAAAACCTTTTGCGAAATTTTAGGAACAACAACCTCTGTCGGTTTTATTCTGGCAAGTTCGCTTAAAAGCTGTTCAAAATCTGTTTGTGTAACCTTAAACTCGCCTGTGGAAATATCTGTATATGCCAGACCGTATAAATCAGATTTTTTATCTTTAATAACTGCCGCAAGGTAATTGTTTACATTAGATTTTAAAAGATTTGTCTCTGTTAAAGTACCGGCCGTAATAGTTTTTACAATAGCTCTTTTTACAAGCCCCTTTGCCAGAGCAGGATCTTCGAGCTGTTCGCATATAGCGATTTTATGTCCTTTTTCAAGCAGTTTGGGAAGATAATTGTCTACGGCTTTTACCGGTATCCCTGCCATGGGAATGCGTCCTAGCGAACCGCCTTCACGGCTTGTTAACGTAATTTCCAAATCCTTTGATAAAGTAAGAGCGTCTTCAAAAAAAGTCTCGTAAAAATCACCCATGCGATACAACAAAAGTACATCCAAGTTTTCTCTTTTGATTTCCAAAAACTGTTTCAGCATGGGGGTTGCTTCATTAAGATCTACATCCACACTGTTAATATAATTAATTTCCGGTTTTGACATACGCTCCTCACTTATAAAAGAAATTTACTATAAAACAGGGCTTTTTTCAATTCTGTAAATATAAATACAAAAAGTTTGTTGACATCGAATTATGTCTTAGATATTATTATGCATACAGTCGAGATGGTCACATCAAGATTTATAGGCTCCCATCGTCTAGAGGCCTAGGACACATCCCTTTCACGGATGCGACAGGGGTTCAAATCCCCTTGGGAGTACCATTTGGAACTGACGGTTTTTATTTAATGAGAACCGACAAAGATATAAAGAAGAGGCGCTAAGCCTCTTTTTTATTGCAAATATTTAAAATTTTGTTTAAATAATGTATAATAAATTTATGCAAGAAATAGTAAAAAACGTAATTACAGCTTTAAAAACAGCCTTTAATTCCTCATTTGAAGACTTTGAAGGTATGTACTTGTACGGTTCTCAAGCAAGAGGAGATTTTAATAAAGACAGTGACATTGATATAGTTGCTGTTTTTAAGGAAGAAAATAAAGAAAAACGCCGTTTGATATGGCGGATTGTTTCTAAGGTTGAATATGATTTTGATGTAAGTATAGATTTACACCCGATGACAAAAGAAAGTTTGGAGAAAAATACAGTTTTTCATAATCAAGTTGTAGAAAAAGGGTTGTTCTATGACGCTGCATAAAGAAGATTTAATAAACATTGCGGTTGAAAAATCCAACCAGGCTATAAAATCAGCTAAAGATAATATTAAAAATAACAACCTCGAAACAGCACAAAATAGAATTTACTACGCATTGTTTTTATAGTGACGGCTCTTGCATACAAAAATGATTTTATTACCTCAAAACACAGTCAGTTAAAAGGCTGGTTTAACAAAAAATTTATATATGAAGATAAGGTTTTTGAACCTGAAATGATAGAAATTTATAATGAATTATATCAATTTAGACAAAAAAGTGATTATGACCTCGGTTATACCCCTGATATTGAAACGGTACAAGAGTCTTTAGTTGATGTAATAGAGTTTATCGAAAAAGTAAAGAAAAAAATATAAAAATACTTATTTGGGGACTCTCTTGGGAGTACCATTTGAAACTGACGGTTTTTATTTAATGAGAACCGACAAAGATATAAAGAAGAGGCGCTAAGCCTCTTTTTTATTGCTTTTATTTTTATTATTAATTTGCTTTTGTTTTCTTTCAGGCAAAAAATTTTCTCCTGTTACAACTTTTTTGCCGGTTTCAAGTTCAAGTTTTTCACGGGCTTGTTTGGCTATATTACCGCCTCGTTTTGCTGACTGTTTATTTTCAGAAAAACCTGTTGCGTTTTCGCTTTCTGCAATTTGTCGTGTGGAGAGTTCTGCCAGTGCTGTAAAAATCAATTCCGCCTCGGTCATATGGTCACGAAGGTTTTGCAACTTCAAATTTTTCAATTGCTTATGTTCTTTGACAGTTAATCCTGTCCATTCCTGATGAATAATGTTTGTAAGTATGGCAAATTCGTTGCTTTCTTCTATGCCGTGTTCAGCCCAGTAATCAGTCAGTTTATTTCTGGTTTCCTGACCGGACATTCTTTGCTGAATCCATTTTGCACTTCTGCCCTGTTTTTGCCATATATCTCTTGCTCTATCCAGTGCAGTGGATGGGTCTGCAAGCTCTTTCATCCTTTCATAACCTACACGGGCAAGCCACTGTTTAACCGGTTCTGCTTTTTTGCTCGGGACAGACTGTATGATACGCAAAAGAGTTTCTACATCAGCACAATCCGTATTGTATTTTTTACCGTCAGATGATGTTAATTTCAGTTGTACGATTTTTTCGTACAACTGACTAAAACCCTCTTCATCAGAGAGTTTTATCTTTAAATCACTCCAATATCTTCTTGGATTTTTACTTTCTGTTAGGATACTAATAATATCAATAATCGAAAAATACCATTTTTCAGAATCCTCATCATATGATGAGCGCACCTGCTGTTTTTCAAATAGTTTTAAATCTTCCGCCATAACTTCTCCCCTAAATATGTACTATTATAGCATACTTTGCATGCCGGCAAAGACTTACGCCACATTGTTCAACTCATAAAATTACTGCAGGTCTATTACAATTTGGTTCAAATCTTTTTTCAAATGGAGTATCATTTGAAACTTGCGGTTTCTTAATTATAAACCTACATTATAAAAAAGAGGGTTTTGTATTCAAAACCCTCTTTTTTAAATCTTTTAAGATAACCGGAACTATTTTTGTTCGTATCTTTTTTTGAATCTTTCAACTCTGCCTTCAGTATCCATGATTTTCTGGTTGCCTGTATAGAACGGATGGCATTTGTTGCAGATTTCAACGGTGATGTTTTCTTCAACAGAACCTGTTTCGATTTCGTTGCCGCAAACGCATTTAATTTTCATTTTTTTATATTCCGGATGAATATCTTTTTTCATTTTTGGTCATTCCCTTCTGTAAAATTTGCTTAGTAGTTAAATTTTAGACTGCTGAAAAAATATTATCAAGACTTTTGTGGTAACATTAAAGAAAATGTAATATAAAATGTTCGAGAAAAATTCGTGATAAGGAGTCAAGCGACGTGAACGAATTTTTGAGTGACACATTGAAAATGTGAGCAGGTGCTGGCTGCGGTCAGCCGGCAGCAACTGCGACACTAGATTAGATAGGATTTAATATCATGAAAATGTCGAAATTGTTTGTACAAACACTTAGAGAATTCCCCTCAGATGCCGAGGTTATCAGCCACAAACTGCTTGTCAGAGCAGGATATATAAGAAAACTTGCCCAGGGCGTTTATAACTATATGCCATTGATGTGGCGGGTTTTGAAAAAAGTTGAAAATATTGTAAGAGAAGAAATGGATGCTGCCGGCGCTCAGGAAATGCTTATGCCCTTTGTTCAGCCGGAAGAACTCTGGCAGGAATCAGGCAGATGGAATGTTTACGGCAAAGAACTCATGCGTCTTAAAGACCGCCACGGACGCGGCATGTGTCTTGGACCTACACACGAAGAGGTTATAACAGCTGTTGCAAGAGAAGGAATTAAATCATACAAACAACTGCCTGTTAATTTATATCAAATCCAGTCAAAATTCCGCGATGAGGTTCGTCCGCGCTACGGTCTTTTAAGAGGACGAGAATTCATTATGAAAGACGCATACAGCTTTGATTCTTCTCAAGAAGGGCTTGAAAAATCATACGCCGATATGGCAAAAGCGTATTACAAAATTTTTGAACGCTGCGGCTTGGAAACTAAAGCAGTACAGTCTGATTCCGGTGCAATCGGCGGAGCTGTATCGCATGAGTATATGGTTTTAATTGATGACAACGAAAACAATGCAGGCGAAAACGACGTATTCTTCTGCAAAAATAAAAACTGCGGCTATGCGGCAAACGCAAACCACGCCGTTTCAGTACTTGAGGCAGCAGAGGTCGACGGAGCAAAATTCGGCTTCAGCGAATTCAAAAAAGTTGATACCCCTGATACAACAACTATTGAAGAACTTGCAGCATTTTTAAAAATCCCCGCAACTGTTATTTTAAAATCTATGATTTATGTTGCAGATAACAGAATCGTTATGGCTTTAATCAGAGCTGACAAGACTTTTGAAGAAACTAAAGTTATGAACGCAGTAGGCGCAAACGAAATCAGAAGCGCTGCTCCTGCTGAGCTTGAAGCAATTTTTGGTGCAAGCAAGGGGTTTGTCGGACCGAAAGATATTGAACAGGTAAAAATTCCCGAAGAATATGAAGGCGAAAAAATTACTGTTGTTGCGGATTTAACGGCTCAAGAAATGAAAAACTTTGTCATAGGCGCAAACGAAACAGACAAACACTTTACAGGAGTCAACTGGTCTGATTTGAACACACCGGTATTTGCTGATATCAGACTTGTAGAAGCAGGTGAAAAATGCCCTGACTGCGGCGAACCTTTGTTTGTAACAAAAGGGATTGAAGTAGGCAACATCTTCCAGCTTGGAACAAAATATTCCAAAGCCATGAACGCTGTTTACCTTGACGAAAACGGAAAAACACAGCCGTTTATAATGGGCTGCTACGGTATAGGCATTTCAAGAACAGCTGCTGCGGCAGTTGAGCGCCACCATGACGAATGGGGTATCAAATGGCCTGTTGCGATTGCGCCTTACCACGTTGATATTGTGCCTGTAAACATTCAGGACGAATTGCAGATGAAAGTTGCAGATGAAATTTATGAAAAACTCCTTTCTGCAAAAGTGGAAGCTGTGCTCGATGACAGAGATGAAAGAGCCGGTGTGAAGTTTAAAGACGCTGATTTAATCGGCTTCCCGTTCAGAATCACTGTCGGAAAAACGATTAACGAAGGTTTTGTCGAGTTTAAGGTTAGAGAAACAGGCGAAGTGTTCAAGGTTAAACCGGAAGAGGCTGTTGAAAAAATTATTGAATACATAAAACCTTATATCAAATAAATAACTTAAATTTTAAAGCGGGGTAATTATTTTTAAAAACCCCGCTGATATTAATAAAATAACCGGAGGGTCGGGGGTATGAAATTTTTCACAAGAATCCTTTTTTTAATGGCAATGTTTTTGTCTGTATGCAGCCCCGGATTTGCTGCGTCAAATAAAGAATTACCTATTTTTGCAAATGCAACTCCGATAGATATAATATACATTCACGGTGCTTACGAAACCAGAGATGCTTTTAACAATTCCGTGCGCAATGTACACGATGATATGGTTAAACAATTTCAAAACGACCCTTTTATGTATAAAAATCTCCTGGATAACGGCAACAAAAAAATAGGAGAAAAAGAGATAATATTTTTCTGGGCAGATCAGACAGAAGAAAACCAGAAAATACTGGATAAAGCTCTTGCTTATGTAAAAAATGTGGGGTCAATTATTTCACGTTTCGGACGCGAAACCTTATCTCACCTGCTTCATGACGCTATATGGATAAGCAAGCCCGTTAATTACACTCCGCTTTTAAATAATTTGCTTAAAATTGTGCAGGAAGAATACTCAAAAGGCAATCAGGTTATTTTATACGGATACAGCGCAGGAAGCCTGCTTGCATCTGAATATCTTACACAAAAAATGCCTATAATCGATTTAAACGAAGTTAAAAATGCTGATGACGACTCGTATATGGGCAAGTATTTTTCGCAAACTATCAAAAAATACAACTTTAAACCCACATGCCTTGACGCGTTAAAAGAAAGTAAACTCGTTTTTTATACAGATAACGATGAATTTGTTGCAAATCCCGATATATCTTTTTTAAAACGTGAGTTTCCAAACCTCAACACTTATACTGACAAATACTGTTCCCCCGCAGGGTGCACTAAAAGGTATTGTTGTATTCGGTGCTCCTTTAACTATATTTGACTCTTCCGCCCCGAAAGAAGGCTCTTCAAGCAATCAGCTAATGCAGCTTGCAATAAAATATCTTGTAGAAAACAATGTATTTTTCCTGGTTGTAAACTATGAAAATGATTTTATAGGCATGCCGCTAGCCGGAAAGCCGACCCTAAACGATTTGCAAAATTCTAAAAGTCTTGGCGATATAACTCCAAACGGCGGATTTTTGTATGATGCATCCGGAGTAAAATGCTGGACAAATGTCTTTTCGTCTCATATGGCTTACTGGTCAAACGGCAAAAGATTTGCCAAAAGCATTGTAAAAGCATACAACGACGGCTATAAATATTTTTATTCAATACCTGAGACAACGGAAAAATAGTTTCTGTTTACTATATAAAAACTTTTGATGTTAAAATAAAATTATGGGCAAAAAAGTAGTAGCAAACAACAAAAAAGCCTTTCATGACTTTTTGATTTTAGAAAAGTACAACGCCGGCATGGTTTTGACAGGTACGGAGATAAAATCAATAAGACAGGGAGCAATAAACCTTAAAGACAGCTTCGCTAAAATTGAAGACGGCGAGGTTTGGCTCTATAACGTCCATATAAATCCCTATGCCCAGGGTAACAGGTACAATCCTGACCCCGACAGAAAAAGAAAGCTGCTTTTAAACAAAAATGAAATTCTAAAAATGCTGGGCAAAGTAAAAAAAGAGCAATACACAATTGTTCCGCTAAATGTGTATCTTGAAAACGGCTGGGCAAAAGTAGAAATTGCGCTTGCAAAAGGTAAACAATTGCACGACAAACGCGAGGCTATCGCTAAAAAAGCTATGGACAGAGATATTGCAAGAAATATAAAAATCCGTTAAGATTTATTGATTTTACCGTTTAGTTTTGCTCTCGCGCTCTATTTAGCTTATAATTATTAAATAAATAAAAGGGTGAGGTAATATGCTGCAGATGTTAAACAAAATTAATTCCATACATGATTTAGCTATGGAAGTACTGCAAATCGAGGCTGATTCTATTTTAAAATTAAAAGAAAGAATCGGGGGGGATTTTGAAAAAGCCATAGACATACTCTATAGCTGCAAAGGCAGAGTAATTGTGACAGGTATGGGAAAATCCGGTCATATCGGAAGAAAGATTGCAGCCACTTTGTCCTCTACAGGCACTCCGTCATATTTTCTCCACCCCGCAGAAAGTACTCACGGCGACTCAGGACTTATAACACGTGATGACGTGGTTATAGCAATATCTAACAGCGGCGAAACAGCCGAATTAATGAATCTTTTACCGTTAATTGAACGTTTCGGCGTAAAAATGATAGCAATGACAGGTAAAAAAGAATCGACTCTGGGTAAAAAAGCAGATGTTGTACTCGATGTATCTGTTGAAAAAGAAGCCTGTCCGCTGGGTAAAGCCCCTACGGCAAGTACAACCGCAACACTGGCAATGGGTGATGCTGTTGCTATATGTCTGCTTAAAAAACGCGGTTTTACGGAAGAAGACTTTCTTATGTTCCACCCTTCAGGCGCACTGGGCAGAGGAGTTCTCTATCATGTATCTGATTTAATGATTACCGGAGAAAGAATCCCTGTCTTAAGCGAAAATACAAGTTTTCTTGATACAATTCAGTTTATTTCCGATAAAAAACTCGGATGTGCAATTATGGTCGATAATAATGGAGTTATGACAGGTATCTTAACAGACGGTGACATCAGACGTACACTGTTAAAATATAACAATACATCTTCAATTGTTACTAAAGATGTTATGACCAAAAATCCAAAAGTTATTCAAGATACCGACCTGGCAGCAAAAGCACTGCATATTATGGAAAAACATTCGATTACATCGCTTGCTGTTTGCGACAATTCAGGCAAACCGGTAGGACTTGTACATATCCATGACCTTTTAAAAGCAGGTGTTGCATAATGAATTACGAAAAAGAAGTATTTGAAAAAGCATCAAAAATAAAAGCGCTGGTGCTGGATGTTGACGGTGTAATGACTGACGGCTCACTTGTTTTTGATGAAAACGGAGTTGAATATAAAACTTTTAACGCAAAAGACGGTCAGGGCATTGTCATGCTTAACAAAACCGGTTTTGTTACGGCTATTATAACCGCCCGCCAGAACGGAACAGTGCGGCACAGATTTAATAATCTCGGGATGACAAAACTCGTTGAAGGCTGCAAAAATAAAATAGCGGCTTTAAAAGATTTAATGGTCGAATACAACTTAAAACCGGAAGAAATTGCGTATATGGGCGATGATTTGCCTGATATATGCTGTTTAAAGGTTGTCGGATTGCCGGCATGCCCGCATGACGCAGTGGAAGAAGTACAGAATTATGCCTGCTATATTACCTCTAAAAACGGCGGCAGAGGTGCAGTCAGAGAGTTATGTGACCTGATTTTAAAAGCAACAGGTAATTATAACGGCATAGTAGGCGCTATTATCAATAAAGACTAAGCTTTCAAGCAATTTTGCTAAATGGCATGCTTCAAAAATAATTGTCAAAAATACACTTTATTTATTATATTTTTTGTTAAAATTATAAGCAAAAAAATAGGGCTTTGGTCTAGAAAAGCCCTAGCTGTCTGGAATTAAGAATAGTTGGAAGTATGAAAAAGATTTAATTATATATAACTGTAAAATAGTCTTTTAAACAATTAGCCGGTCGGGTATTTTTTAATAATTCTTCTGATTTTTTATCGAATTTAATAAAAATTGTATAAAACAAGCGATTAAGTGTATAAAATGCACTTTATCTAAAACCCAACAATAACAACACTTTTCAGAAGATATTAAGAATTTTTCAAGAAGGGTTGACAAAGAAAAGTTTATAGTACATAATAAAAATGTACTAAATAGTGTAGATAAAACACTTAATTAAAAACAAGTCACAACAAAAGGACAAAAAAAATGAAAATTAATAGCATAAACACATATAGCTATTCAAATATAAATAATAACAAACAATATGCCACAAGACCTGTCTTCAAACAATCTCAAACTGACAGTGTTTCTCCGGCTATTTTAGAAGCATTTGTTGAATCTTCTAACGATAAAAGAAACAAAAGCAACTTTATGAGCAAAATCAATTTCTTCAAAGATGTATTATTCTCTGACGAAACTACTAAACACGCTCAACAGTTGAAAGACGCTATCGAAAGCTATGATTCAACTCAAAATATATTATACAGAGCATAATATATTTTAGCCAAAACATTATAACAAAAGATTTTTTCCCCCGTTTACAATTTTAATTTGAATAGATGCAGTAAACTCAGACCGAAAGGTCTGATTTTTTTATGCTTACGGGTTTACTTTTGGGGTTATTTATCAGTTAAATGTGATTTAATCCATTCCACCATTGGTTTTAGCGCACGTGCACGGTGAGAAAGTGTGTTTTTTTCTTTCAGTGTCATATCTGCCATGGTTTTATTCAATTCCGGTATGAAAAATACAGGGTCATACCCGAACCCGTGTTCACCCGAGGGTTTTGTATCAATAAAACCTTCAATCTTGCCTGTTTGCGTATGCAGTTTTTTACCATCAGGCGCAACCAGTGTCATGGTGCAGACAAAATGCGCACTGCGTTTGTCTTTTTCAACGCCGTCTAGTTCAGCGAGCAGCTTTGAGATTTTAGATTTTTGATCCGGTGCATACCTTGCAGAATAAAGCCCAGGGCGTCCTTCGAGTGCATCAACGCAAAGCCCTGTGTCATCGGCAAGGGCAGGGATTCCCATGATTTTTGCGGCTTCGGCTGCTTTTATGTATGAGTTTTCTTCAAAGGTTGTTCCGTTTTCAACAGGGTCAAAATTGCCTTCAACAAGAACAAATTCCACGCTGTCAGGATGTATTTCATTTAACATGTCGTTAATTTCTTCAAGTTTGTGGGGGTTTGATGTACCCAGTGCAATTTTTAGCATATTTTTCTCCTGAGGCGTGATTTTTTAATTATTTTAGCATTAACAGGCAAAAATTTTTCTTTAGGTTTTTTATTTTTGTATGCAAATTTTAGCTATTCAAAGTACAAATAATAAATTTACAAAACCTGTTGCCTTTAAACAAAGGCATCACAACACACTGCCGCGTGATTCTTTCAAGTCCCGTAACGATAATATAGCAGGAATAAAAAAAAACAAATATAACCGGCTTGAGCGGATAAAATTTAAAAGACCTCTGTCTGTTCAAAATGCTTTTCTTTCTTTGAGCAAAACATATGACGACTACATTATAAAAGAATTACAGAGAAGATTTCAGGTTCAAGATACGTTTGAGTTAATCGCTTTGCAGCTAAATAATTATCCTGAAATTGCAAACATTAAAGTAAAATCGCTGGTCGGGTTCGGTGCATTCGCTATGGCATTTGAAACCTTAGACGGAAATATTTTAAAAATAACTGATATAAACCATTTCCCAAACGGGAGAAAACCCGATGATTTTGACCTGCCTATAAAAAAACACGGCAAATTCGGTGATTATTATTACTATATAGAAGAAAAAGTTTCTCAGGAGGATTTAACCCAGAAAGAGCTAAAAGCTCTGGTAAAACATATAAAAAGCAAAGGGTATACGATGAGAGATTATCTTGTTCATTATGATGAAGAAAACCCTAATGCAGCTATTAAAGAAGACCAGTTCGGGCGTGCAAAAAACGGAAAAATTTATCTTATTGACCCGGGGTGCGCAATTGCACCGCCTAAGCACTTTTTTGACGTGAAAAGAATTAAAGATAAGATAAAAGAAAAAATTTTTGACAAATTTAACAAAAAATGCGATTAAAATAGCTGGTATTTTCTATTTTCCGAAACGTCTGTTTCTTTTTTCAAATTCAACAATAGCTTTTGATAATTCTTTTCTGTCAAATTCCGGCCAGTAGGTATCTGTTACATAAATTTCTGAATAAGCCAGCTGCCACAAAAGATAGTTGCTGATTCTTTTTTCTCCGCCGGTTCTGATTAAAAGGTCCGGGTCAGGGATATCTTTTGTGTAAAGGTGTTTTGAGATTGTTTCTTCGCTAATTTGTTCAGGCGCAATGCCTTCTTTAATAATGGATTGCATTGCGTGTACAATTTCGTTTCTTGCTCCGTAATTGAAAGCAATATTGAGGTTTACGCCGGTGTTATTTTTTGTTTTTTCTTGTGCATCGTTTACTATTTTTATGAGATTTTTGTTTAATTGGGCAATGTCGCCTAGAAACCTTATCTTTACATTTTCTTTGTGCATGTCATCAAGTTCGTTTAACAGGGTTTTGGCAAGCAGCCCCATCAAAAATTCAACCTCTTCTTTTTTTCTGTTCCAGTTTTCCGTAGAAAAAGCGTATACAGTAAGATATTTGATACCAAATTCGTCAAACAGACGCATTGTACTGCGCAGAGAATCCACTCCTTTTTGGTGTCCCATAGCGGAAGGCAGAAGTTTTTCTTTTGCCCAGCGTCTGTTACCGTCCATTATTATTGCAATATGCTGCAGGTTAGTATTTTTTACAATGTCTTTAATGTTTTGTTCAGCCGTAAGTTCCAATATTAATTACCCTGTTAATCCGTGTCTTTTAATATTATACGCTAAATAAATCAAAGGTTGATTATTTTTTTACCTATAAAATTTTATAAATTTGTACTTGCGTCTGATAAAAATACCTGTTGCATCATTGGTTTTTTGATTTTCATTATCTTAAAGCAGTGTTTTTTTACGGCAATATTTTTTTATAAATTTTTCTTATCGGGAGAATTGAGGGCATTATAAAATCCGTTTATCTTAAAGTCGGGTTATGTTAAACGGGTATTTTGTATGAAATATAAAAAACTATTATTATCAATGTTTGCAGTGCTTGTTTTATCCTCAAACTCTCTTGCCGCAGATTATGCTGGTACAAAATTAAATGAAATAGAGAGATATTTTTACGGCTATACAAATAAAGGCTCGGATATATCGAGAGTAACACGAATAGAAAAAGACCTTTACGGTCAAACATCTTCTCAGTCTTTAAAAAACAGAGTAGATAAAATCTATAAAGATATGAATCTCGGCGGTACAACAGGTGCAGCAGCACCGGTGAATGAAAGTTATGCCCCTGCCGTAAAAGATATAGGTCCTGAAGCCGAAGCCAGTATAAAATATCCGATAGTCGATAAATTGGAGCAAAAAGTGTTTCAAAAATCTTATGAAAATGACGATATTTACAACAGACTTTCCAGATTAGAAAAAAAAGTTTTTCCAAATGACGTAAAAAGAGAAAGCACCCTCTCCTTGAATGAAAGAGTGGATGCTTTGCGTGACAAACTGCTCGGAGGGTCACAGCTTGCCGCTGTGGATATTGACCCGTCTCGTGAAGAAATTATTCTTGAAAACGGACAAAAATATATAGAAGATTCCGATTCACAATATAATTATTATAGCTATGAAAGCTCCAAAAACCATATAGCCCAACCCTCGCCTTCTTTTGACTCTCCTTATTCTTCTTATCCTGATTATTCCGGTTTTGATGACGCAACAACCGGCTATGCCCAAAATTATGATTTAGACGTTTTGGAAAAGCAGCTCTTTGGCAAAAGGTTTGCTCAAGAACCGCCTTCCAAGCGTCTTGCCCGTTTAGAGTCAAGTTTATTCCAGCGTACCTTTAGTGACAATGACGAAGCTCGTATTCAAAGGCTTCTTGCTGTTACGACAGCTCAAAAGACATCTCAGGAATATGACTCTAACAAGTGGGCGCGCAGATTAAACGCCGGTATTCAAATCGGCAGTATTCTGCTAATGGTTCTGGCTATGATTTTATAGCTCAGATAATTGAATTAATCATAAAGGTGTGTGAATGGTGAAAATATTGCATTATAAACACCGGAAACAGGCGACATCATTTTTTGGAAAAATGATTTTTTCTGCTGGGTGTTGCAGTTGTTGCAAGGCGGCAGGAAAGTTCTTTGCTGCGCCGGAGCAACAATATATGATACCGGAGCTGCCGCACCCGTTATTTTGCCTGTCTGGTATAAGCTGCACGAATTGTTAGCCGGATTAATCGGACAAGAAGCAAATGCTGTGCTTGCAGCAAGAATCATGGTCGCCGCACTGAGGGCAATTATCTTTTTCATAATGTTTTCTCCTTTTTTTGTATCGGGAAGTTTTTTTGCTTTCCCGTATACTCATTTTTACATTTATGAAAAAAATTACATTAGACTAATTGGTTAAGTAAGTTTATAACCATGTCAGATTATTTTTTTTATATGATCCGGATTTTTGCAAGTATGCAAAGCTGTGGTCTAATTTGCTTGGCAGACTAAAGTCTGCCCTATTACGGATTGCTTTGTAAGACGTGTATATAACAAAATCGTCACTCTGAGGCTTTAGCCGAAGAATCTATACATAAACAGTTTAAAATAAAAATTCCGTGTAACATGCCGGATTTTTTCTCTATTGTTAGTGTTAAAAAATAAAAACAGGCAATTTTTATCCGTCTAATTACTTTATATAAATAAGGTAAGTAATTAGGTAAAAATTTATATTGGCAAGTGTTAGTAGTGTAAAACCGTATATAAAGCTCTTTGCGCAAAAAGCAAATGCACCGCTTGTGCGTAAACCACAGAGTGTTTGCATACCCGTGCAGGACTTGTGCAAACTAAAACCCGTAGTAACAGAGATTAAAAGATTTTGATTATGAACAAATAGCGGAATTTATGAACCTGCACAACGGTAAATACATAAATTTATGGAAAGGGTATTCAAAAACCGATGATGTTGCCAATATCAACAAACTGGCATTATTTGTGCGCAGCATAAGCAGAATAAACAAGCTGAACTTTTACAAGAACCTACCCGAACACGACTGGGAAATGTGTATGGACGGAATCATCAACAGACCAAAAGAGGTTATCAGACCGTTGATGAAGTACAAGTTTGATTCCAGCAAAATTAATAACGGTATAAGCAAAGGAACTTTATCAAAAACAATAAAAGAACGTATCGAAAGAATAGAAAATTTCTTGGACAGCCAAAAAATAAAATATGATGTCAAAGCATATAGAGGAGAGGGGACGTATTGGCCTTTCTATGCAATAAAATGTAATGATAATAAAACACTAAAAGAAGCGGTGGAAGAATTTACTCAAGGTATAGAAGATGGAAAATACTCAGTTCAACAGATTGATGAGTTTATTGATAAGAATCTTGTAAAAAAATATATTCCTCAATCACGTTTTCTATCTACAGCAATAGAAAAAGAGGCAGGGGACAGATATGCAAAAAAAATCCTGTGGTATTTAGATATCCCCAAAGGCACAAAAGGCTCTATGATAGAATGCTACAATGTGGAACGTGCCTCAGAAGCTGAATTGCTGTTGCAAAAAGGTTCAGAAATGTTTATAAAAAATGCCAGATACAATAAAGACAAACATATCTGGGAGCTATGGGCAACTGTACTGCAATAAGGGTTGAAAACAGCATATAAAATGATAAAATAATAAAAAGGTCAAACCAAAATGAAAATCTCACCTATAAAAAATGCATCCAATATACCAATAGTTAAACGTATAAAACAGTTTTTTACAAACGGAAAGTTAAAACTGCGAACACTTGTGCTAATATTAGAACGCATTAAAACACTGTTGGAGAAATCTCAAAAATCAGCTTAAAAAAACTGTTTTCAATAAATTAAGCTTAACATCTGCATTGAGTCTTTTGCATCAACCAAATAAACAAAATTGGCAAATGCCGGCTAAAAATGCTATAATTTCGTATAATTTGTTTAACACAGGCATAGAAAGAAGAAAAACCGGCAATGAGTGAAACCAAAAATAAAATATATATTGTAGACGTAACAAACAGAGACGGGGTGCAAACTTCTCGTCTGGGGCTTGCTAAGCTTCAAAAAACAATTATAAACATGATGCTTGATGATATGGGTATTACTCAATCAGAAGTCGGTTTTCCTACAACAAAACACGAGATTAACTACCTCAACGCCAACCTTGAGCTTGTGGACAGAGGGGTTATAAAAAGAACAAAATTTTCAGGCTGGGTAAGAGCGCTTTCTAAAGATGTTATACAGGCAATACAAAATGTTCCGCGTCTTAAATTTTTGAACCTGTCACAATCCACTTCCGACCAGATGATTCACGGCAAATACGGCGACAAAATGACAAAAGCCGATATTCTTGCCCAAACAATAGAAGCTGTGGAAACAGCAAAAACTTACGGGGTGGAGACTATAGGTGTTAACGCAGAAGACGCCTCGAGAAGTTCCATTGATTATTTGATAGAATACGCAAAAGAATGCAAAAAACACGGCGCTTCCCGTTTCAGATATTGCGATACTTTAGGTTACGAAGACCCCGGAACTACTTATGACAGAATATACAAAATTGCCAAAGAAGCTCAAATTGATATGGAAATGCACTTCCACAACGATTTGGGAATGGCTGTAGGCTGTTCAGTACTCGGGGCAAAAGCAGCTGTTGATGCAGGTGTTGATGCTTATATTGACACAGCGATTAACGGTATGGGCGAACGTGCCGGCAATGCGGATTTGATTTCCTGCCTGCTTGCCGTAAAAAAATCAGCAGGTTTTTCAGGAAAATATGAACTTGACCCAAATATTGATATGTCAAAAGCCTGGAAACTTGCCAAATACACCTCTCATGCGTTTGGTGTGCCTATCCCCGTTAACCAGCCAGCTGTCGGCGCAAATGCTTTCGCTCACGAATCAGGAATCCACGCAGACGGTGCGCTAAAAGACAGAAGAAATTATGAACTCTATGACTTTGAAGAACTGGGCAGAGGCGAGCCGGAAATCGTTGAAACAGGAAGAATGATTACCATAGGCGAATACGGCGGTATTAAAGGTTTCAGAAATGTTTATAAAAATCTTGAACTGGAATTCCACGACGAAGACGAAGCAAGAAATATTCTTGAACTTGCAAGATATGCCAATGTTCATACCCAGTTGCCGCTAACTGACAGCGAGTTGAAGTTCATCTATTATTATCCAGATATTGCGGCAAAGATTATGACGGTTACGCCTTATTACGAACCTAAAGGAGAGTTGAAAAAACGTCTTGAACATTCGTCAGAGATGAATTCGTCATCTATTGTTTAACTGTGTTTATGATAACTTCACCCTGACGCAAAACTTTTATATTGTCGTCTAAAGCCAGCGCAACTGTTGAAGCCAGTCCTTGAGCTTTAAATCCGTAATCCTCAAACACATATTCGACATGAGCGCCCACATTTGCAACAGCTTCTTCATAAGTAGAAGCAGCCTCCTGACCGGAAAGATTTGCGCTCGTTGTCGCAAGAACATGCCCGTCTATAACCTCGCAAAGACTTTTAAAAAACGGGTTGTCCGGCACACGGATTCCGACCGTATTTTTAAAAGAAGTAACATAATCGGGTGTTTTGTCAGACTTTTCAAAAATCAAAGTCAAAGCCCCCGGAAAATATTTGTCCATAAGTTCGTGAGCTTTTGGCGGTATATCTTTTACATAAGGCAAAAGATATTCAACGCTGTCAGACATTAAAATAAGAGGTTTTGAACGATCGCGGTTTTTGAGTTCATAAATATTTTCAACGCCTTTTTCATTATCGGGCAGACATCCTACGCCCCAGACCGTATCTGTTACAAAGGATATAACCCCGCCTTGTTTGAGTTTTTCATTTAATTTTTTTACATAAGTTGTATCGCTGAAAATATCCATAAATTATCCTCTGAATTTCATTAATTTCCCTTTAACTCTGCCGTATAGTTCAAACACATAAGGGATTCTGACAACTGCCGCAAATATGCTGTAGACAACACCGCACAGCAGTGTAATTAAAATAATTTTTACAATTAATAAGAATTGCGTCGGCTCAAAATATTTATCCCACAATTTATAAGCCCCGAGGCAGACATAATATGTTGCAATAGAAATCACCGCCATTTTAAACAGATTTTTAAAATACACGCCGTAATCCATACTCATTTTTTTCTTTATCAAAAGTCCGAGCCAGAATCCGTTTATCAAAGTCACAAAAGATGTCGATAACGTAATACCGCCGATACCCAGTTGTTTTACAAACAGGAAGTTTAAAATAAATTTAATAACTATTGAAGATAACGCAACCAAAAACGGTGTGCGTGAATCATTAAACGCATAAAACACCCTTGTTATGGAATCTCTGAATACATAGAAAATAATCGAGATTGATAAATAACACAGCGCCTCTGATACCATCATTGTTGCAACTTCATTAAACGCACCGCGCTGGAAAATTAATTGAATGGCGTTTGTAGAAAGCAATAAAATTAACACAAGAATGGGAAAAGCCACAAAGTTTAAAAGCCCTACACCCTTGTTAAAATAATATCTTATGTTATCGTAGTCCTTTTCTCCCACGAGTTTTGAAAAAATCGGGAATAGCGGTACAAGAAATGCCGTTACCAGTACTCCTACAGGGAACTGGAACAATCTGTTTGCATAACCTATAGCAGACCATGCACCCTCTTGCAGCTGGGAAGCAAAAAACATGTCGACATAAATATAAACCTGCCCCACAGTAGAACTCAATATTGCAGGGAACAAAAGTTCAAGAATATTTTTAAACTGCGGATTGTTCATAACATCAAAGTTTGGTCTAAATTTAAACCCGAGCTGTTTGAGTTTCGGCAGCTGATAAACAAACTGGCACAATGCGCCCACTGTAGTTGCAGCAGCAAGAACTATACCGGAATTGTCGTTATGCACAAGAGAAATTATTGCAATAATTGCCACACTCATCAAAATCGGCGAAATGTTAGGGATTAAAAACTCTTTGTAAACAATCAAAATACCGTAATAAATACCGACAACCCCGCCTACAGTCAAAACAGGCGCCATTATTTTCAGATGCAGGCTCGCGAGTCTAATCAGTTCAGGCGAACCGTTGGATATTATAATCTGCATAATCACATCAGAAAATGTAAAAACAAGCACACCAAGAAGTAAAAATACAAGGAAGGAGCTTGTTAAAAACGTATTAAACAATTTGTTTACATTGTCAGGTGCTTTTTCTTCGAGGTTGGGTATCATTTTTGAAAATACGGAAACAACCGCACTGTGGAAAGGTCCTCCGATTCCTCCGAGAAGAATAATGGATATTGCCGGAATTTGATAAGCATAAAAGTATGCATCGGATACCATACCTGCACCGTAAAAATTGGCAATTACAATATCACGTAAAAATCCTATTAACTTGCTCACTATGGTAACGAATGCTATTATCCAAGCAGCTTTTAACAAACTCTGTGTTTTTGATGCATTGGTTTTTGGTACTTCCTGAGCGGTGTTATTAGCACTATCTGTCATTTTCTGCCTCATAAAGTTCTACAAATAATCTTACAGGTTTTTTATGTGATTCGGAATACGGAAGCAGAAATGTGATTCTGTTTTCCCCGTCTACAAGATATTGTGTAATATCAAATTTTTCCGGCTTAAACAATTGAGGAACAAGCTCAAGTTTAAATTCCTGACTGTTGATTACCACTGTCATTGTTGTAAACTGAAATTTATTTTCCGCAACGAGATAAACCTTTTTATTTTTTCCGCGTTCTTTTTTGGTTGTATAAAAAGTTTGAACCGCCGTATCCTTACCGTTTACGCAGGACAAAGTAACAGGGTTGGTTGTGATAGCGGTATCAGTAAAATAATGTTGAATAATCTCCGCATAAGAATACCCCTTGTCATTCATACTGCCTGCACCATACTGGCTCATCCCTACACCGTGTCCGTAGCCTCCGCCGCGGACAATTACTTTTCCGGTTGTTTTATCTTCTGTGCTTTTTGACTCATCGTCTTTAGTTTTTGTATTCTCTTCATCGTCATCCCAGTTTGACCAGACAAGGTTGTCAGGTTCGGGTTTTTCCTGTTTAACCTGCTTATCAGTTTTATCCGGCTTTGACTGCTGCTTTATTGTTTCCACATCAACAATTATATTTGCAGAAGGCAGAGCCTTGTTATCCTTTTTAAAAGTTCTTCTTATAACAAGTTCTTTTTGAACATTAAAAACATTTTTGTCCGTAATAATGTTTATGGACATAGCTTTGCCGGATACACCCCGTTTTACAACTTTGATATCTTTTAAATTGCCGAAATCTTCAGGTTTTGTAAGTTTGGGTTTAACAAAACCTGTGGCGGATTGTGTAATAAGAGTTTGTTTAAGAACATCCTCAAGCTCTTTTATATCCCACTCTCTCACCCATCTGAAATACGGTGAATTGTTGTCAAAAGTTTCGGGTTGCGTTGTATAAAATTTTCTTGCAGCTTTTTCATCGTTCAAGACAGGTGTGTCTTTATCATCCGGAACACCTTTTAAAAATGGTTTTGACACTCCCGGGAACATCTTTACCCCGTTAGCCATGTCAGCGGAAAAGGCATTTTCATAACTTTCAGTATATCCGCCTGCAGTAGAGCTGTACAGGGCAAGTATAAGCTCATTGTTTTGCATAGCCACAATATTTTCAGTTTCTTTTATTGCAGTGTCGGAGATTTCATTTTCCGTGTTCGCACCGAAATACACCTGACACGCAACGGAATCGCACACGTCATAGTTATGGTAATTTGCTTCTCTGGGTTTCAGCACATAGTTTCTTGCAAGTATTGCCTGCGCTTTCAGTGCTTCCGTGCCGAATCTTACAGGCATCTCGTTAGGAACAACACCTCTTAAATAAGATTCAACATCAATAACATTTATAATATTAAATTGGTCATCTTTTTTAGGAACTTTTGTTATTTGTATTGTTCCCCTGTAAAAAGCAGGTTTGCCTGCTCTTTTTAAATTTGCCACGCTAACAAATCCGTTTTGCGAAGCTATTTCAACAGGTCCTTTTATATCTTTGCCAATTTCCTTGTCATCTTTGCTAATCGTAAACAGGTTGTTTTTTATATCTATTTGAACAACTTCATTTGCGTCAAAGCTGCCCAAAAGCTGATTGGTTGATTTATCCGTAAGCGTATAAGAATCGGTAGCCGTCAAAGCGGTTTGTTTAAAATAATATTGTGAAAAATCCTGACTGCTTATACCGACTTTTACAATCGTAGCGTTTAAAGCAGGAACTGCCAGAGCGTTTGCATTAAAACCAACTGAACAAATAATCACACACAGTGATAGAAATATTTTTTTCAACATAATAACTCTCTCTTTTAATTCAATTTTATTATAAAAAGCAAAAAATTTTAAAAGATTGGATAAAAAAAATCGGCTTTTTCTCAAAAAGATTAAGCCGAGATGGATAGAATTAGTATTACGGAGTTTATAGAGGAGTTTACATGAGCATGAAATCATGTCAAAAATTTTTTTGCTACTAAAGTCGTAAAATATTAAAAAATATTAAGACGAATTTTTATAAGATTTTTATTAAATAACAAAAACGGACTGAATATTTTTGTCTGGTCCGTTTTATTGCAAAGTAACGCAGGGCGGATTTACTAATCCGCCGTAATACATAATTCTTTATTCTCTGCCGACTTTCCAGCGTAGACCTGCAGAGAGTGACACACCGTTTCGTCCTCCGTTGTGTATCATCGCCTGACAAAATGCAAGGAATTTATCATTTACACGTTTTTGTAAACCCACACCGTACTGAACATACGGTTTTATGCTCATTTCAGGTAATCTTACACTGTCTGCTGTTACTTTCGATTCATCAAGCAGATTCCATATCATGCTTACACCTATGTATGGCTGCCAGCCGTTTTTGGTGTTTCCTATGAGTTTTATTCCGGGAGCAAGCTGTATTGCGTGCATAGGGTCTGATTCTATTCTTACACCTGCGCCGTTTGTGTAATCAAATGTATTAACGAATGTATATGATATTAACATACTGGGTTGTAATATCATTCCTCCGTTAAAGAATTCAAAGTTATATCCTGTTTTGTTACCTAAGCCTGCTAAAAGCATTGTATAGTTTTCTGAGCCGTACATTGTTGAAGCATCGCCTGCGGAAGCTCCTACACTTAAGGTTGTTGCGTTAAAGAAGTTTCCTTTGTAGAAGGTTGCAGTACCGCCTAATAAGCCTCCGTTTTGATAAGCATCAACACCGCTGTAACGCTGGCTTGCACCATTGTAGCCTATATAGCCTGTTAATACTCTTTCAAAGCCGTTAGAGATTGACTTGAGTGGTGAGTCATAACCGATTAAAGTTCCGTAGTTGATGTTAGAAACTTTAGGACCGTTTTTTAAAGGAACATTTTCAAAGCTTGCATAAGGTTTAACCCAGAAGCCGGGGTCGTGTTGTTTTATCATGAGAGGGGAGTATGTTCCTACATCAGTTGCATCACCTGTGGGAGATAAAGCGTATTTGTTTTGATTAATGATAGCTACACGTTCGAGATACGGGATGTTCATAAATGTATCTGCGTGTTGGAAGGCGTAGTTAAATGTTTGTAATTGTGTAGTATAAGCACCTGCTTGAGTAGCTACAGGTGAAGTTAAGACTGAGGGGTTGAAGGCATCGCTTGCATTGCCGCCTGAAGCTGATGCACCTCTGCTAAATGTAAAGAACCCGTCATCCGGGTTGTATGAAACATCATATTTCCAGATAGGAGAATATGCGATAGGAGAAGCACCAGTAAATGCGACGTTGCCTTTTAAGGCGTCATCTGCGAACTGAATGTTAGTAACATCTTCTTTAGCGTCAGAGAGAAGAGTAACGTTGTTAACATTCAACATTGCGTTGTCTTTAATGTTGTATATATCTGCTGTTATTCTGTCCATGGATTTGTTTGCTAAGTCAGCGTCAACAGAGATGCTTGTATTGCCGTTGAGGTTCAAGGTCGGGATATGCATTGTGCCGACTGATTGGTTATTAAGGTAGATTGAGCCTGAGTTCAAAGACAATGATTGTGATTGGTTAAAGACATCTTCTCGACCTAAGTAGAGGTTTGTGTTGTCTAAGGATATGTTTGCGTTGATTATGTCGTTATTGAGAACAACTTTGCCTGTGCTGTCGCCTGTTACTTTTAAGTCAAATGCTGTTTCAGGTGTTTCGATGACTTCTAAACGATTAACAAGCAATGCTCCAGAAACAAAACCTCCGCCGCGGATTGTATCGTCAAAAACTATTACCCCGTTATTTTTAGCTTCAAGTTTTAGGTTTGCTGTATTTTTGTCTGATGTTTCACCTGTTACTAAGTCTGTAAAAACAAGTGCGCCTGTTGAGGGGTCTTGATCAACTACGCCATATATACCTATGGCGTTTTGTTCTTCAACACCGTTTGAGATTGTTTTGTTTCCTGAGAATATCGATTGTCCGTTGTCTGCAACAATATTTATATTACTTGTGCTGAATATTGCACCACCTACAGCATTGCCAGTTTTAGATTCTGCGTAGTTGCCTATGAAAGATGAGTTTTTTATCTCACCTTCTGTTATTGTCATATTTTGTTCATCCATTGTGCCTATGTAGCCTAAATTAGCTATTGCACCGCCAATAGCATAGAATCCATCTGATGTAACATAATTACCGATAAAGTCCCCTGTTATATTGCCGGTTATTCCAGTGTTTGCAATTGCTCCGCCAAATGCGCCTGGAGAGCTTGATGTTGCATAGTTGCCTATAAAATCGCCTGTTATGTTGCCGATTGTTCCGCCAGTGTTATAAATGGCTCCCCCAGATGCTTCATCTTTAACAGAGCTTGCATAGTTACTTATAAAATCATCTGTGATGTTGCCGATTGTTCCATTACTGTTATAAATCGCCCCGCCATAGGCTTTATAGTCTGCTTGGACATAGTTACCTGTAAAATTACCGTTTAAAACTTTAATAGTCCCTTTGTAGTTATGAATTCCTCCGCCTTGAGCAAATCCATTAACAGACTTGGCATAATTTCCAATGAAATCGCTTGTTATGTTATCAATTGTTGAATTATTGCTGTTATAAATCGCTCCACCTTTGACTCCACCACCCTGGCTGTAATTACCTATAAAATCGCCAGTGATATTGCCGATTGTTCCATAATTGTTATAAATCGCCCCGCCAGAGACAGAAGAATTACCTGACGCATAGTTACCTATAAAGTCACCAGCGATATCTCCGATAATCTCGTCGTTATAAATTGCTCCGCCATAGGAATTGGAATGGTTTCCGATAAAGTAACCTGTTATATATTCAATTGTTCCAATAATGTTATCAATCGCTCCACCAGTGGAATTGGAATGGTTTCCGATAAAATCAGCAGATAGGTAATCAATAGTACCATAGTTATTTATTGCACCTCCTGTAGAATCAGTATAGTTAGCAATAAATGCACCTGTTATATTGTTAATAATTTTTCTATTGGTTATAGCACCGCCGCCGCCACGGCCATCTTCCAATATTGCACTGTTAGAAATAAAATTCCCTGTAATATTTTCAATTGTACCATTATTATATATAGCTCCGCCCTGTATCAAAGGATTGCTCGGATCAACTACGTAAACTTTATTACCGATAAAATCGCCCGTAATATTTGTAATTGTTCCTCTGTTATCTATGGCACCGCCAAATGCATCTCCATATTCATATGTTGTGGTTGCATAGTTACCAATAAAATCGCCTGTTATATTACCGATTGTTTCATCGTTATAAATCGCCCCGCCATAGGCGTTAGAATCAGTAGAAGACGCATAGTTGCCGATAAAATCGCCTGTTATATTGCCGATTTCACCAATGTTATAAACCGCCCCGCCATAGACATAAGTATTACTTGACGCATAGTTGCCGATGAAGTCAGCATTAATGTCACCGAGTTTTACGTTTGTTCCGTTGTTATATATAGCACCACCGTATTGATTTCCTGATGTGCTGCCTGTGGTCTGATTTACAAATGTGCCTGAAATATTTGTTGATGAATTGTCAGAAGAGTTTGGGTATCTGTTTTGAAGGTTAGATGTGTCGTATTTTACGGTAATTGTAGTTTTACCTGCTGTGGGTGCTGATACTTCTTTTAGTTCAAGTTTGCCTTCTGCATTTTGACTCCATTCAAAGTATTTTGTTGTATCGCCTTCCCCAATGTTTTTTACGGAGTCTTTGAGGTTTACCGTATAGTATTTTGGCGTTGTTTGTATAGTTGTGACTTCTTTATACTGAACATCGGGAAGTCTGTCATCTGCTGCGATTTCCAGACCTGTTTGAGGGTCATAGTATTTTATCACCTCTGTTTTATCATAAAGGGTTATTGCGTTTTGAGGAAGATTTTCAGGGTCTGCGTCTTTGATTTCTGTAAGGGTATAAGCAGACTCGGGGTACACCTGTGGCGGGTTAGTGTCGGGTATAGTTGTACCTTCCTGATTAAGTCTGTCTAAAGTAGGTACGGGTGCTTGCGCCATTGCCGGTGTGGCGATGAAGAAAGACAGTGCAAGGGTCAAGGCGGCTGTTTGCACGCCGCGAAGCAGTGTCATTCTGAAGCGCCCGTCGTTGCAGGTTTGCGAGGATTGGGTGTGTTCAGAATCTGACCAATGTTCTTGGCAATCATTTATCACCGGTAAGATCCTGAGCTCGCTTCGCTCCTCAGGATGACATATTGTGTTTTTAGAT
>CASFCQ010000006.1 GCA_949293185.1 uncultured bacterium | reverse complement strand
CTTATTGAAACAACAACAAAGCGAGTGTGTTTGAGGATTTTTTCTTTGATGATAATAAAGAAAACTTAAATAAGATAAAAAAATCCGAGTTCGCGAGCTGGGGTTGAAATTAGTTGTTGTAAAAGCGCAGTATCTGAATTTGAAATGAAACTTCCGGCTGAAAATATAATAATCCCCAGTAATATTACATAATAAATCTTATCAATACTAATATATTAAAGACTAAACTAACTTCATTCTGCACTTAATATATTGTCAAAATAAAAATATTTATAAATTACTAGCAAATTTTTTTCTTCATATGTTTTTAGATATCAACACAAGCCTTTATACTTATATATACTATATGTCGAAATTGTAATGTTTTTTGAATTTTTTGAAATTTTTAATATTTTTGTGCGATGATAAGATATAAGACTTGGTAATATTATATAGTTAATTATTGGATTAAAAACTTTATAAAAACTGAATAGAGTGGAATAAATATGAGAAAGATTAACGCAAAAAAAATCAGAAAAAGTATTGTTATTACTTGTGCTGTCATGTTTTTAGCATCTGGTTCTTCCGTATTAGCGGATACAAACTGGGATAATTTTAAGAATGAGGCAACAACCTCACCTTCCAATATGCAATTAAACGGAGATGCTACAGCGAACAGCCAGTTACAGCTGCCTCCTGTCCCGGGCGGATATATAATACAAGGAAACGGACATACAATAACTGCTGATAATACAACAGTGCCCTCCGGCGGCGGAACAGCTTTTCAAGGCTCTGTTATTGATAACCAGCTTAATAGCGGTGCAACTATACAAGATGTTAATTTTGAAGGTTCAGGAACACAAATTAACACTAACGGTGCTGCAATTTCCAATACCGGTACAATGAACATCTCCGGTACAACCACCGGCGGTGTTAATGTTAAGGAAGGAACTTTTGATTCAGATAAATTTGATACATCTTTTAAAGGGCATTCTGTAAGCGGCAATGGCGGTGCTATCGAAAATACCGGCTCAATGATAATAAGCAATACATTGTTTGGCGGTTCTGAAGGCGAGGGTAACACTGCAGCACAACGCGGTGGAACTGACGGATTTGGCGGTGCTATTGACAATAATATATCTGATACAGTAAACGGCGATTTAACGATTACAAATTCCGCGTTTTCTTACAACTCTTCAGATAGTTTTGGCGGTGCTATTGCTAACAGAGACGGTGTTGTAAATATCTATAATTCAATATTAAATAATAACTCTGCAGCAACTCAAGGCGGTGCTATCGTTAACGGTGCAACAACCTATGTTACAAACTCAAGTTTTAATAATAACAACGGCGGTAATTACGGCGGTGCAATTTCAAATGCGTTAACCATATCCGGACAGGTTGAAGATACAAGCAGTTATCTTGAAGTTGCAGGAGCAATTTTTAACGGAAATACCTCTTTAAACGGGGGCGGTGCTATTTTTAACGCCGGTACTACAAGCAGTGATATATCTCACACTCTTGTGGTGCGTAATTCAACATTTGAGAACAACACTGCAACTTTAGGCGGTCAGGGCGGTGCTATTTATAACAGCTTGCCGACAGGTGAAGGCGGAAGTGTATCAAATGCGCAAATTGATAACTCTGTGTTCAGAAATAATGGAGCTTCTGCCGGCGGTGCAATCACAAACACCGGCGTAATGACTATTTCAAATTCCGCTTTTGATTCAAATGGTGCTTATCATGCTTATGATGTGGTAGAGCAAAAATATGATGATGACGTTTCCTATGCACAATACGGCGGTGCTATAAGAAACTTCCAGTCAGGAACAACAGGTACTATCGGTACTGTTGATACTAATTTACAGATAACAAATACAACATTTACCAATAACATTGCTTCCATTCAGGGCGGGGCTTTATATAATGCCGGTGGTAATGTTGATCACAAGGCTACAGCTACTTTGACCAACGTTACAATGACAGGCAACACAACTACAGCAGGTACTGTTGAATCCGGCGGTGCTATATACGGTGCTGCTAACTCTGTTACTAATATTGTAGCTTCCAAAAACGGTAAAACAACAATAGGTGTAACTCAGTACGGCGCTCCGATACCGGGTGCAAATGCTTCAACAGATACAATAAGTTTTGTTGGTAATGCTGTAGGTAATTTTAACGCAGAGCAAAACGGTGTAATTGAGTTAAATACTGTTGTAAGAGGTGATGCTTCAAATAATGATTCCGTTATTAATATAAATAATGGTAACTACAGCGGTCTTGTCCATTTTAAAGGCGATGGCGGACGTGTTGAGAATGCTAACATTCACCTTTATAACGGTGAATTAAAATTTGATCACGATGCAAGCCTTGCTTCTACAAACAACTTATATTTACACGGCGGTTTGTTAAACCTTTTGAACAACGAATATTCATCTAATCAAATTCACGCACAATCATTGCATTTGCTCGGTGATTCTCACATAAAACTTGATGTGGATCTCGGCGGGGAATATTCAAGTACCGGCAATCCAGAAATGGATGCAATTTTAAAAGCCAATATTCCTACAATTACGAATACTGGCGGTCATACATTGTTTATTGACCAGATGAAATCTGTTTCAGAGGCTAAAAGTGATAATGTAAGAGTCCTGTTTACTGATGCAGAGGCACTTGTCGGACATGTTGAATTGTCTAAAGGGGCAAATATTGTAGAAGCTCCTATTTACAAATATGAAGTAAAACAAGAAACTGTTCCTTATCCGACAACCGGCGGCGGAACTTCATCAGGTGCAATGGACCCCGGTGAATATTTTGTATTTAATAAAATAGGCAACTCTGATTCTATTATTACTGCTCCTGTAGCTGCACAGGCTGCATTCTTGCTGCAGGATAACTTATACAGACAGTCATTTGCCAATATGGATATGGTTACATTGATGACTCCTGAGGAGAGAATGGCGTGGAAGATGAGAAACAAATATGCTTCCGCTTTTCATACAGGGGTATTTGCTCCTAACATTATTCCGGAGGAAAGAGACGGCTTTTATGTAAGACCGTTTGCTAACTTTGAAAGCGTGGGACTCAAAAACGGACCTAAAGTATCTAACGTATTTTATGGTACATTAATTGGCGGTGAATCAGATATTATTGACCTTGGTCATGGCTGGGACGGTAACTTCTCGTTCTTTGGTGCATATCATGGATCTCACCAGGCATATAACGGTGTAGATATCTGGCAGAACGGCGGTTCTATCGGCGGTGTTGCAACAGCTTATAAAGGCAACTTCTGGACAGGTGTTACTGCTAACATCGGTGCAAGTGCCGCTCAATCAAGCCATACATACGGAAACGATGACTTCCCGATATTGATGACAGGTGCGGCTTGGAAATCAGGTTATAACTGGGGATTGTTTAACAACAAAATGGTTATCCAGCCCAGCTATATGATGAGCTATACTTTTGTTAACGTATTTGATTATACAAATGCTGCAGGCGTTAGAGTTACTCAAGATCCGCTGCACGCTATAGAAATTATTCCAGGCTTAAGAATTATCGGAAACCTAGGAAACGGCTGGCAGCCTTATATCGGTGTTAATATGACATGGAATATTATGGATAAAACAAAATTTTATGCTAATGATGTTGCTTTGAGCGAACTGTCAGTTAAACCTTATATCGAATACGGTGTTGGTTTGCAGAAACGTAAGGGTGAAAGATTTACCGGTTTCGGTCAGGCTATGATAAGAAATGGCGGACGTAACGGTATTGCTTTGACACTTGGTTTAAGATGGGCATTAGGTCATTAATGTTAACATAACTTAACAAACTCAAAACACAGATAAAAAGGACGTTTAAGACATTTAAACGTCCTTTTTGTTAACTTTTTTTATTCAATTTTGGCAATTTTCAAATGCAAAAATTTTTCATGTAAGTATAGAGGATTATAAACTTTACTAGACATTTATAGAGGAAAAACGAAAGGGATATTTACATGAGCGGAGAAAATTTAAGAATTCAATCAACTGCAACAGAACCTATGAGCAGAAAAGACAGAAAAGCTGCAAGAAAAGCTGAAGAAGCTCGTCAAGAACAGGAAAGACAAAATGTTGCAGCAAAATTAATTGCAGAATTATCAACTAAAAAAGAATACGCAGGTTTAGAAACTGACGATTTAGAAAAGCAACTTAAAGCTGAATTAAAAGAAAGATACAAAGATACAGATAAAGATATGTACAAATCTTCTTTAAAAGCTTTAGATGCACAAATTGAAAGAACAGAAGAAGCCAGAGAAGCATATGCACAGCAATTAGTAAGAAAAATCGCTGGCATGGCTCCTTATACAGATGACAAAGAGGTAAGAGCATTTGTAAGAGCCGGTTTGGCTGCTGAATATGAAGAAGGTAATATCTCAAAAGAAATTTATGACTATGCAAGAAAATACGGTGAAACTAAAAAGGGTACTCACTTCTTTAAATCTATCTGGAGAGGTATCACAGGCGGAACTAAAGAATCTTCTCAAGTTTACAGATCAGTCGGACAAAACAACAATGTCGATGAAATCAGAAACAATGGAAAACCGCTGGAACTGAATGATGAATTAAAAGCAAAATTAGAAAAAGCTGGCATTACTAAGGAAATGGTTTACCAAATCGGTGACAACTTAGTCGGTTCAGAAGCTGTTGTATCTTATTCAAATAAAAAGGTACAAGCTGGTGAAGCTCAGTTCATAGCAGATGCTTTTGATGAATTTGCTCTTAAAAACGGTGTTGCTGATGTAGACTTTACAGATAAAGAAGCAAAAGAAATTATGAAAGCTGCCGGTTACGGTATTGAAAAGAAAATTGATGCCAAAAAAGTAATCAGAGACGCTGCTACAATTGGCGTTCCGTCAGCTGCTGTAGGTATACCGCTTATTACAACACAAGAGCAATCAGTTAACCTTGGTGAAGGTTTGGGAAAAATAGATCAATACCAAAAAGCAGCATTGGGACCGGTTGTAACTGCAGCCCTCGGTACAGCTTTAGGAACATTAGGTTCAATCAAAGAACAGGCTGTAAGAGTTGAAGACAAAGCAATTCCTGTACATATTGACGACAGCATAAAAACATTCGATGATTATGCAGCATTTATTAAAAAATCTGATTCATATCCGTCAAAACAGGCAAAAGCAATGGCTATGAAGATAGCAGCATTCTATACGACAGAAGATGGTACATTATTAAAAGACCAGTTAATTGATGCATACAGACACGCAGGCGGTTCTGCTGATGTTGATGATACTCAAAACGCAGATTATAGTGACGCAAGTGTACTCAACCACAGAGAAGCTCTGGCTCTGTTAACAAAACTTGAATCAGGTGAAATCAAAGTTGACAAACCTGAACCTCCGAAACCGGAACCAAAAATAAACCCATATGTACACCTTCAATCAGAAATTGAGGAAAAAACAGTAACTGTAAACGACACAGATTGCTATCAGGTTAAATCCGGTGACGATTGGGACAAAGTAGTTAGAAATGTATACGGCATTACAAACGAAAACGATGTTAAATTCATCAGAACTAAGATAAAAACTGATTACTTTAATAAAATGAAAGAAGAAGGTACATTACCTGCAGGGGTAACCAAACCGACAGATGGTTTCTTCCCGAGAGTTGGTGAAGACTTATGCCTCCCGAACACAATTCAGGGACCGAGCGGTAAGGAATACAGCCTCGATGTAAATGCAGAATTTGACCACGGTAAAGCAAGCAAGGATTACAAAGGTGCATCTTACAACTCAACAACCAATCCGTTTATAACAACAAGAAATGAACGCAGCGAAGCATATATCGTTAATACACACGATAACGAAAGACTAAACAGAGAAACTTATGCTGGCACTGATAGAAATGAAGCCGAAAGAGTTGTTAAATCATACGAAGATAAATACGGTATCAAACGCACAGAATCTGAATATGTAAACGGTACAAAAGTAAAATAATAAGATAAAAAATTCCAAAAGCCCTCCGCGATTATTTCCGGAGGGCTTTTATTATATTTTTTAGTTTATTGATTGTTTTCGTCTTGTTTTACTTTTACAACATAAACTTCACTTGCTGCTGCTCTGTTATATGCTTGCAAGACGGAATCTATTGGTGCATTAATTATTCTGTATGTTTTATCAGTCAGCATTATCTCAGTACGTTTTTCCGCAAGAGTTGTATCATCAGACTCTTTCATTGATGTTATATATTTTGCATTTACCGCTGTTTTTCCGTCAGGTGAAAGAATAAAACCTTTAAATGAAGGTGTAAAATTTAGTGGTCTAATTGACATAACAGATTCCTTTCTTTTGTTTGGGAATCTTATTATAAAATAAAAAGCTTACAAAATATATCGGTTTATTAAGTTTATTTAAACTTTTTTTGTATTTTTTGAATAGCTTCTTTTCGTTGTTCAATCGTTCCACCCTCGCAGCTTACACTTACAAGAGTTTTTGTTCCCCAAACGTAAAGAGCAGTACATTCCATATTATCATATGTAAAAATTTCTTTGCCTATAGTTTTGCATTCTTTGTTAGCAAATTTTGGTTTTGTGTGTTCTACATATATTTTTTTGCATTCATTGTATCTGTCAAGAGTCAGTTCACCGTTAAAATTACGTTTTTTATATGAGCAAATATCATCTGTTTTAAGATTTTTGTCATATATATATTCCCTCGGGTAAAGTTCTTTTGATGTAAAAGAGCCGTCGTTGTAAAAATAAGCGGAAGGAATAGATGATACACACAGATATTTGTCCATTTTTATGCCTCCGTGGGTTGTTGTCAGCACAGTAACCAAACCGCAGACTGCAAAAATAATGAATGCTGATATTACAACTATGAATGGTAATTTTTCACCGTAAAACATGTAAATACTCCTTCTGCCAACATTATACCAGAAGATTCCTTTTTTATATAACACAATTTTGTTATTTTTAAACAGCTGGTATTATTGCTTGAATTTGCTTTCATGCTAGAATATATGTGACAATCACCTAAATAAAACAACGGAACATTAAATATATATGGCTTATACAGATAATAACGGTTTAAATTTCAGAGAAATACAAGAAAGAAGAGAACTGGAAGAACTTAGTCCGTACGCGGCAAAGAGTGCAACATCAAAAGGCAGAGCAAAACAAGAAGCTCCTTGCCCTTTGCGTACAGAGTTTCAAAGAGACTGCGACAGAATTATCCACTCTAAAGCTTTTAGAAGACTAAAGCATAAAACTCAGGTATTCTTCTCTCCAACAAATGACCACTTCAGAACACGTATGACCCATACGTTAGAGGTGTCTCAAATTGCAAGGACTATTACAAGGGCGCTCAATCTTAATGAAGATTTAGCAGAGGCTATTGCTCTCGGGCATGATTTGGGGCATACGCCTTTCGGGCACAGCGGTGAAGATGTTTTAAACGAGATTATGGACTCTGGCTTTCGACACGCGGAGCATTCCGTCAGAGTTGCAACGATTATTGAAGATTTAAACCTCACACAAGAAACTCTTGATGGTATTTTATATCACTCTGGTTCATTAAAAAAAGAAAGCAAGGCTTTTACTCTGGAAGGCAAAATCGTAAAACTTTCCGACAAAATTGCTTACATAAACCATGATATCGATGATGCAATGCGAGCCGGTATTATTAAAGAAAGCGATTTGCCGCAGGATTGTATACAGTATTTTTCTTTAGACAGAAGCGAACGTATCACAAAAATGGTGCTTGATATTGTTCAAAATTCTTACGGCAAAGACCATATCTGCATGTCGGAAGATGCTTTTTATCATATTGATAAATTAAGAACCTGGATGTTTAAAAATGTTTATACAAACCCTGTTGCAAAAAAAGAAGAGGCTAAAGTGCAGGGAATTGTCTACGGTTTGTTTAATCATTACGAAGCGCTTTTAAAACAAAAACTTCCTAACCAGAATGAAGAAGAAATCAAACGTACTGTATGTGATTATATTTCCGGTATGACAGACAGATATGCCGTGCAAAAGTATAAAGAGATTTATATTCCTCAATCTTTTCAGGATATTTCAAACGATGATTTTCTCTTTACTCTGGCAAAAATTAACAACCTCAGCGTTCAGCTCACTGTTTTGTAATTTAGTGTACGGGGTGTTATCTTATTTTATTTTTGAGTAACACCCGAAAATTTTTGACAATGATTTTTGTCTAAAATACAATAAAAAAACTATGAATATTTCAATTGATGACATAAAAAATTCCAAAGACCATTCACTTAAAATCAGCTTTGAAAACAATGTAAAAGACCTTGCGACAGAAGGTCCTGTGAACGCTGAGCTGATTTTTAGCGCGTTCGGGTCTTATATTCAGGTAACTGGAAAAATTGTTGCAAATGTTAAGCTTGTTTGCGACAGATGTTTAAAAAATTTTTTAAAAAAAATAGAAGTTGATGTGGACGAAACTTATATGCTCGGAAGCGTGAAATCCGCCAAAGAAGCGCATTCCGGACAAGAGATTGAACTAAAGGACGGTGATTTTATCACGGAACTCCACGGTCAGGATTACATAGATGTTGATGATTTAATTTATCAATCTGTAACATTAAACATTCCAAATCCGTCTGTTTGTGATATAAATTGTAATGGAAGCCCTGAAATGGAAAAATATCTAAAAAAGGAAATTTCAGATCCCCGTTTGGAAGTATTTAAAAATTTAAAGATAACAAAAGAAGGAAAATAAAAATGGCAGTACCAAAGAAAAGAACAGGTGCTTCGGCACAAGGACACAGAAGATCAAACTGGAAAGCAACAGTACCGGAAACTACTACCTGCCCGAACTGCGGCGAGTTAGTTTTGACTCATACTGTTTGCACAGCTTGCGGACAATATAAAGGCAAAGTTGTTTCAAGAAAAGCAGAAGGCTTTGTTGAAGATGCAGCAGTTGCTGCTCCGAAAAAAACAGCGAAAACAGCTAAAAAAGCTCCTGCTAAAAAGACTAAAAAAGCAGCTGCAGCCGAAGAAGTTAAAGCTGAAGAAACTAAAGTTGAAGAAGTAAAGGCAGAAGAAACTGCTGAAGCTCCGGCTGAAGAAGTTAAAGCTGAAGAAGAAAAACCTTCCGAAGAATAATAAAAAAAGATTTAGTGCCGCTGTGATACAGCGTTATACAGCGGCATATTTCTTAAGTAAAAAGTGTGGAAGTTTGTAGGGGGAAGATTTTTATATGACAAGGATAGCTATTGATGCAATGGGCGGTGACCACGCACCTGATGAGATTGTTAAAGGTGCACTTTGGGCTGCTTCTGATTATAATGTTCCAATTGAACTTGTCGGAAAAGAAGACGAGATTCAAAGGGTCATTAATGATGTAAAACAAAACGGCATCAGAACAAACAATATAAATGCCCCCAAAGGTCGAATAAGAGTTGATGTAAGCAAACTCGACATAAAAATCACACCGGCATCTGAAGTTATAGAAATGGGCGAAGCTCCGGGACAGGCTATCAGAAAGAAAAAAGATTCTTCTATTGTAGTAGCGGTAAAATCTGTAGCTACAGGCAGTTCTCAGGCAGTAGTAGCCGCCGGCTCAACAGGTGCGGCAATGGCATCAAGCTTGTTCGGGTTGGGCAGACTTCCGGGTATTGAAAGACCTGCTATTGCTACAACTTTACCTACAATGAAAAAACCTGTTGTACTTATAGATTCAGGAGCTAACAGTAATTGTACACCGGAGATGCTTTATCAGTTTGCCATTATGGGGTCTGCTTTTTCTAAAAATGTTCTCGGATGCGAAAACCCCAGAATAGGTGTTTTAAATATCGGTGAAGAAGCAGGAAAAGGCAATGAACTTGCTCAGGCTGCATACAAGCTTCTGGAAGAAAATAAAGACGGATTGAATTTTATCGGCAATGTCGAAGGTAAAGAAATATTTTTAGGTGATTGCGATGTTGTTGTTTGCGACGGTTTTGTCGGCAACGTTGCACTAAAAAGTATCGAAGGCGCTTCTTCAATGCTGTTTAAAATGATTATGCAGGAATTTAAACGCGACCCGATTTCTATGGTAATCGGCTTGCTTGCTAAATCTGCAATGAAAAGGATTTTTAAAAGAGTTAATTACGAAGAATTCGGCGGTGCTTTGCTTTTAGGTGTTAAGGGAATAACCGTTATATCTCATGGAAGAAGCATGGCTTATGCTATCAAAAATGCGGTAAGAGTAGCTAAAGAAGCCGTTGAGTCTGAAGTAAACAAAAAAATATCAGAATTTTACGAGGGATAGTTTTTATGTCATTAAATTTAATTCCTGTAATGATTGCAGGCGTAGGTTACGGTGTACCCGATACAGTAATAACAAACGACGATTTAACAAAACTTGTTGACACAAGCGACGAGTGGATTACAACAAGAACCGGCATTAAAGAACGCCGTGTTGTTTCAGGTGAAGAAAATGCGGTTACTTTAGGTATCAAAGCAGCAAAAAATGCGCTTGAAAAAGCAAAAATGAACCCGATGGATATCGATATGATTATCGCAGCCGCATCCGTTCCTGCTCATCCTTATCCTTCCACTGCGTGTGAAATTCAGGCTGCTATCGGTGCTGATAATGCTGCTGCTTATGATATTACAGCCGCCTGCACAGGCATGATTTATGCGATGAATATTGCTAAGGCTTTTATTTCTTCAGGTATCTATAAAAATATTTTGCTTGTTGCAACAGATGCAAACTCTAAATTTATTGACTGGTACGACAGAACAAGCTGTGTGCTTTTCGGTGACGGGGCAGGAGCTCTTGTTATGAAAGAATCTGTTGACGGAGTTGATGATATAATTGCTATGGACATGCACTCTAACGGAAAAGACGGCGATTTTATCAAAATGCCTATGAATGGTGAAAACTGTCCTTTGGTTGAGCCATGTGCTCCTCAAAAACAGAAAATTGTTATGAACGGTCGTGAGGTTTACAAGTTTGTTGTAACGACTATGCCTGAATCTATCAGCAACTGTCTTGAAAAAGCAGGATTGACACCTGATGATGTTGATTATTTGATTCCTCATCAGGCTAACTACAGAATTATCGAGGCAATGGCTTCCAGATTAAACTACAGCGATGACAAAATCATTGTTAACCTTCAAAAATACGGCAACACTTCTGCCGCATCAATACCTATAGCAATGGCAGAGGGAATTGAAGAAGGAAAAATCAAACTTCCATGCAAAGCTATCTTGAGCGGTTTTGGCGCAGGTCTGACCTGGGGAACTGTTATCGTAAGGCTGAGAGAAGGCATTGCATAACAAAATAGCAAATAAATGTTAGAATAATATTTGCGTTAATAATAGGACAGCCAGGTTTGTCAGCAGGTTTTGTTTTTTTTAAATACCAATATGGATAAAAAACAGCAAAAAAATAAATGTTTTATAAATATGATTTAGTTCAAGATTAATTAAGGAGATATATATAAGATGGGAAAAGTTGCATTCGTATTCCCCGGTCAGGGTTCACAGTCTGTCGGCATGGGAAAATCTTTGTATGATAGCAGTTCAGCTGCAAAAGAAATTTTCGAAAAAGCGGATGAAGTTCTTGGCAGAAACATTTCTAAATTGTGTTTTGAAGGACCTGAAGAAGAGCTTAAATTAACAATAAATACTCAGCCGGCAATTCTTGTTACATCAATTGCCGCTCTTGAAGCTTTAAAAGAAAAAACTGATATTAAACCTGATTATGTAGCAGGGCATTCTCTTGGCGAATACGGTGCATACTACGCCGCAGGTGTGGTTGATTTTGCTACAGCAATGAAATTAATCGACAAACGTGCAACTGAAATGAACAATGCTGCAGAAGCAACAAAGGGTGCAATGACTGCCATTATCGGTATGGACAAAGATAAAATCGCTGATATAATCAGCAGAATAGACGGCATTGTGTCAGTTGCAAACTACAACTCTCCCGCTCAGATTGTTATTACAGGTGAAGCAGAGGCTGTAGAAAAAGCAAATGAAGCTTTAAAAGAAGCCGGAGCAAAAAGAGTTATTCCTCTGCCTGTGTCAGGCGGTTTCCACAGTGCATTAATGAATAACGCAAGTGTCAAATTTTCTGAAATTTTAGATGATTGTGATATTAAAGACGCAAAAATTCCGGTATTTACAAACGTTGATGCTGAACCTACAACAAGCGCAATAAGATTTAAGTCAAAAATGACAGCGCAGATTTATTCTTCTGTTATGTGGACACAAACAGTAGAAAAAATGGTTAAAGACGGTGTTGATACGATTGTGGAAATTGGTCCGGGTAAGGTTCTTGCCGGTTTGTGCAAAAAGATTAATCCGTCGTTGAATGTATTAAATGTTTATGACGAAGAATCGTTAAAAGTTGCAGCAGAAAGCTTAAATTCGTTAGTTATTTCAAAATAAGGAGAGTTATATGTCAGAAGATAAAAAAGTTGCACTTGTTACCGGTGCATCAAGAGGTATAGGCAAAGCATGCGCTATAGAACTTGCAAAAGCAGGTTATGATGTTGCCGTGAGTTATGCAGGAAATGAAGAAGCTGCTAACAAAACTGTTACAGAGTTAAAAGATTTAGGAGTAAATGCTAAAGCTTATAAGTTTGACGTGTCAGATAAAGAAGCTTGTGCTAAAGCTGTTGAAGAAGTCCTTGCTGATTTTGGAAAGTTGGATGTACTTGTTAACAATGCAGGCATAACACGCGACGGTTTGTTTATGCGTATGAGTGCGGAAAACTGGGAAGCTGTTATCAACACAAACCTCAGCAGTGCGTTTTATATGACAAGCCCTGCCATCAAAACAATGATTAAACAAAGAAGCGGCTGTATTATTAATATGTCAAGTATAGTAGGGGTTATGGGCAATGCCGGTCAGGCAAACTATTCCGCAGCAAAAGCAGGCTTAATCGGCTTTACAAAATCGCTTGCTAAAGAGCTTGGCTCTCGTAATATCAGAGTTAACGCAATAGCACCCGGGTTTATCCAAACCGATATGACAAAGGATTTGGATACTGAAAAAATTGCCGAACACATCCCTTTAAAACGTCTCGGACAACCGGAAGATATTGCAAAAGCAGTAAGATTCCTTGCTGAGGATGCACCTTATATTACAGGTCAGGTTATAGGTGTTGACGGCGGTTTGGTTGTATAATTTTTAAATTTTGGCTATATAAAAAGACTCCGCGATAAACGGAGTCTTTTTGTTATGAAATTTTAGTTAATCTTTTTGAAAATCAAAGAAGTGTTAATACCGCCAAAAGCAAAGTTATTCGACATAACAGTATCGGTTAATATTTCTCTGCCGTTTTGCTTCTGCTTTATATAATCAAGAGGTGCACATTCATCATCGACATTATCAAGGTTTAAGGTCGGGCAAAACCAGCCGTTGTTCATCATTTCAATAGATAGAATTGCCTCTATTGCCCCGCATGCGCCGAGTGTGTGGCCCGTGTAGCTTTTAATAGAACTGATGGGAACGTTTCTTTTAAATACATCGTAGGTCGCAATACTTTCTGCAATATCCCCGTTGTGGGTTGCCGTACCGTGTGCGTTTATGTATCCTATTTCATCGGGATTTATACAAGCATCATTTAACGCTCTTTTTATTGCACTACCCATTGTTTCATGGTTCGGGTTAGTTATGTGCGTGCCGTCTGTTGTTGTGCCGAAACCGATAACTTCTGCATATATTTTGGCATCGCGTTTTTTTGCGTGCTCGTATTCTTCCAGTATCAACGTACCTGCACCTTCTCCTATAACAAGACCGTCGCGGTCTCTGTCAAATGGTCTCGGGGTAAGTTCAGGACAGTCATTTTTCTGGCTTGTTGCATACAGAGTGTCAAAAACAGCTATTTGTGTGGGATGCAGTTCTTCCGCTCCGCCTGCTATCATAACGGTTTCATACCCGTTTTTTATAGTTTCGTAGGCATAACCTATCCCCATTGAACCGGAAGTGCAAGCAGTAGAAGAAGGAATAAGTCTTCCCTTTGTTTTAAAATACAGAGAAATATTAACACTCGTTGTCTGAGGCATCATTTTTATGTAAGAGCCTGAGTTTATGCCTTTGACCTTTTTTTCAACCTCCATTGTGTAAAAATCAATTATCGAATCTAAAGAACCTGACGACGACCCGTAGCTTACCCCTGTATTTTCAGACGAAATAATTTCATTGCCGAGAAGTCCTGCATCATCAAGAGCCTGTTCACTGACAACTGTACTCATCAGAGCTACGCGCCCCATTGTCCTTGTTACCTTACGGGTAAAATGTTCGGGCACAACAAAATCGTGCACTTTAGAGCACAACTTTGCGTTTAGATGTTGATATACCTCATAGGCAGGTTCATATTCAATACAGTTTTTCAAATGCTTAAGCCTTTCATAAGCATTTTTTACGCTACAGCCAAGAGGGCTTGCCAGCGCCATGCCGGTAACAACAACTCTTTTCACGAATAAAGCCCCCCGTTGACAGAAATTACCTGACCCGTAATGTATGATGCATCATCACTCATAAGGTAGTTAACAAGGCTTGCAACTTCCTTACAAGTGCCCATACGGCGCATCGGGATGAGCTTTTTGACTTCATCAACTGGTAAATCTTTTGTCATATCAGATTCTATAACACCGGGAGCAACACAGTTAACCGTTATTCCTCTTTTAGCAAGTTCAAGGCTCAATGCTTTAGTCGCACCGATAATACCGGCTTTAGACGCACTGTAGTTTACCTGTCCGCGGTTGCCTCTTAAACCCGAAATTGATGATAAAGTAACGATTCTTCCTTTAACTCTTTCTTCAATCATTGGCATAATAACCGGTTTTAGCACGTTATAAAAACTGCCGAGGTTTGTGTCTATAACGTCATCCCACTCTGTTTCTGTCATAATCGGAAAGACGTTATCTCTTGCAATGCCGGCGTTGAGTACGACCCCAAAATAAACGCCGTTTTGTTTAATATCATTTTCAAGAGCTTCAAAACTTTTTTTGCGGTCTTTTACGTCAAATTGCAGAATCCGTGCTTTTTGTCCGGCTGCTTCAATTTGTTTTTGAACCTCCTGTGCTTTTTCAATGTTATTTCTACAGTGCAAAACAATGTCATAGCCGTTGTTTGCAAGATAAAGCGCTATTTCTTTGCCTATGCCTCTGGACGAGCCGGTTACAAGTATCTCTTTACTCATTTAATTCTCCCCCGCAAAACCCGCTAAAGTTCAATTTTGGAATTATCAAAATTTTCGGGCTGATATGCGTTAACCACTGCTTTTGCACATTCTATACCATCATTATAGATAAAACACTCGAACGAAACAAGTTCATTGTCGCCAAACACTTCTCTTACAATAACTTCATAGTTTTTTCCGTTCTCAAATTTTTCGAGCGAACAATTGTAAGAACGGCTGCCAAGAAGGAAACCTATTTTGGGGTCACCGCCGCCGCGCTTAAAATACGAATAACATCCGATTGTTTGAGCCATAAACTCGATACCTGCAAGCGGAGAAACTCCGCCCATGGCGGCATCATAAAAGACCTTGTCTTTGTTGATTTCAACTTGCGTTTTTACGTAATTTTCTTTAATATTCACGTCCAAAATTTTATCAATAAGTATCATCGGCGCATCATGCGGCAAAATTTTTGACAGGTCTGTTTCAAAACAATCGCTCTTCTGCTCTGATGCTTGATTTTTGCCGAATATGATAACCGCGTTAGAACCGCCGAACCCGAATGCATTACACATAACATAACGGTTATTTTCAGCCTTTTCATTGTGTTTGGCAAGTTTTATCTCCGGCAGGGTATCATCATAAACCCCGTCAAAATTGTGAGGAATAAGAAATTTTTCTTTGTTAATTTCGTCCTCAAGAAAAGCAAGGCATAATGCGCTTTCCACTCCGGATGATGCTCCGAGGCAATGTCCGGTCAAAGATTTTGTAGAGCTGACCGGCACTTTATCTTTGAAAACCTTGTACACGGCATTTGCTTCCATAATATCATTTGATACAGTGCCTGTGCCGTGAAGGTTGATGTAATCAATATTTTCAGGTTTTAATCCTGCCTGCTCAAGCGCCTGTGTAATTGCTGCCGCAGCCTGAGTACCTTCAGGGTCAGGGGTTGCTCCGTGGTATGCATCGGAGGTTTCTCCGATACCGAGTATTCTAATGCCTTTATTCACATCTTTTTCCAGTATAAAAAGAGCAGCGCCCTCGCCTATATTAATACCGTCTCTGTTCTTAGAAAACGGTTTGCAGTTTGATTGAGACATAACTTCAAGTGCGCTAAAGCCGAATACAGGAACTTTAGACACAGCATCCGCCGCCCCGCATAAAACAGCATCGCAGATTCCGTTTTCAAGAAGTTTTACCCCCGTTGAAAAGGCTTTTATTCCCGAGGTGCAGGCTGTAGAAACTCCGCTGCAATAGCTTTTAAGCCCGAGATGCTCCTTTAAAAATAGAGCGGGAGAACCTATTTGCGAGTGGAAAACCTCGTGGCTTTTTTCATATTCGTTAACGCCGGCATTGGTTGTACCAATAACAACACCGATTCTGTCTTTACCGTATTTTTTTACAACAGCGTCAATATCGTTTTGTATTGCATTGCTGCAATGCAACAGCAGTGCATTTGTCCTTGTATCAAATTTTGCCTCTTTAATTTTTGGCAGTACAGCACTGACTTTGCCAAGATAAAGTTTTTTACCTTTTATAATATTTTCATCTGGCGTAAAAAAATTTTTGCCCGCCAAAAGCGAGTTTTCAAAAATTTCTTTTACGTTTGTACCGAGGTCACAAATTGCGCTGTATGATGTGATAGAAATATTTGCCATATTTGATATAATACTACCATGAATGAAAAAAGTGTATTTTATATATCTAACATAAATTTTATTGACGGGCAAAACGCAGAAAATCTTATTGATTTATCCTTTATGCCGCCTATGACGAGGAGAAAACTCAGCCTTGTGGATAAAGCTGCGCTCAGTGTTATGCACAAAGCCTACAACGGCAATGAAACAGAAATTGTTTTTGCCTCTCAATACGGCGAACTGGACAGGTTGGATAAAATAATAGCACAGTATCAGGAGGACAACGAAGTTTCTCCCTTCACTTTCAGCACATCTGTTCACAACTGCGTGGCAGGACAGTTTTCTTTGCTCAACAAAATAAAAAAGAGTTATAACGCGCTTGCTGCCGGAGAAAACACCTTTAGTGCAGGGCTTTTGGAAAGTCTTATGTGTGCGCAAAAAGGCAGTGAGGTCTTGTACTGTTTTGCTGATGCATACAGAGATTTAAAAGCCTGTGGCTGTTTGATTTCTGCTACACCGACAAAAGACTCCGTAAAAATCGAATTATGTACAAACACATGCAGCGCTGCGATTGATGCCGGAAACGAATTTGAAAACTTTAAAAATTTTTGCGAAAGCAAAACAGACAGCTTTTCAAGCAGCGATAAAGTATTTTTCATTGTCAGGAGTCAATCATAAATGAAAAGGTTTTTCCGTGCGTTTGTGGTTGTTTTTTCGTTCATTTTTTTTGGAGCAGGTTCGCTTGTGCTCGGGCTTGTCGTAATACCATTGATGAGTTTGTTTATAAAAAAAGAAAACAGACGCAAAGTTTTTTGTCGTGTTGTGCATAACCTCTGGGCTTTTTTCAGCGATTTTATGCAAAAAACCGGTTCTATAAAATTTAACGTAACAGACGAACAGAAAAATTTTTTAACACAACTCAAAGGCAGTGTAATTGTTGCAAACCACCCCAGCTACATAGATATCGTACTTTTAATCGGCTTAATACCCGACACCTTGTGTGTTGTAAAAAATGAAATAAAGAAAAACCCGATTATGAGCAACATCGTAAAATCCACCTACCTTATAAATGATGAAAATAACGACACACTTAAAGAAGAAGCAAAACACGCACTTTCAGAAGGATATAACGTAATAATTTTCCCGACAGGCACACGCAGTGTTGAAGGAGAAGACCTAAAACTCCACAGCGGAGCAGCCTCAGTTGCAATATATGCAAATGCGCCTATTGTGCCCGTGCACATAACCTGTGATTATAAATTCCTTGCAAAACACCAAAAAATATACGACGCAGGAGAAAAGCCGGTTAACTATTACCTGAAAATCAATGACACAATAAACATTGACGATTTTAAAACTCCGGACATCAATGAAATCAGGCTTCGCCGCCGTATAAATTCCGTAATAAAAGATAGAATTTAAAAACTCAATGTGTTATACTTACCTCATCATACAGGGGGTTGTATGGAAAATAAAAAAGTATTTGCATTCGATTTAGGTAAAACAAGCATCGGCTATTGTGCACGCTGCGGGCATGATATACAAGAGGCGGAATCAGTAATCATTGATATTGATCATGCTGATGCTGCTTCATTAAGGGACAGAAGACGAATCTTCAGAACCCTTAATGCTCATAAAGCACGTGAAAAATATTTTGATAAAATATGGCAGGATTGCAATCTTGAGATTTTAAGCAAAGATGACAAAAAATTCACAAAAGAATTTGCAGCTAAAGGGGATTCTACGATTTATAATTCCTGTCTTTTAAGAATCGCACTTCTTCAAAACAGAAAACTTGAAATCTGGCAGATATATAAAGCACTGCATAACGCAATGCAGCGCAGAGGGTATGACCCGAATCTGGCCTGGAAATCAGCCCAGGCTGACGATGACAAAGAAAATCTCGAACTTGCTAAAAAATACACACAGGAAAACGGCGAAGAATTAATTCAAAACGAAAACTACAAATACCCCTGCTACTATGATGCATTAAGACTCGGCATGTGGTCAGAGGACTCACCGGACGAATTTAAACCGTTCAACCCCCAGCAAAATTTCAACAAAGTACGTGCAACAAACTATGTAGCACCGAGAAACCTTGTTGAAAAAGAATTAACTGCTCTTTGGACAAACGCTCAAAAACAATTGCCGGAATTGAAGAAATATACTCCTGAAGAATTTTTGTACGGCGAATATAGAGAAGCCTACGGTTCTTATGTAAACCCTGATTATCGCAAATATCTCGGCAGCGAACACGATTGGCAAGGTGTGTTAGGGCAGAAAATTCCGAGATTCGACAACAGAATTATCAGCAAATGCAAACTTCTGCCTAAAAGAAATGTTTGCAAAGCAAATACTCTCGAAAACGTTACTCTGGTGCTCTTGTTAAAATTAAAAAATTTGAGAATAACAAACGGCAGCGGTGATAAAGTCAGACTCAGCCCGTCTGATATAAGTACAATTTATCAAAACTGGCTTGTTAAAACAGAAGGCAGAGCCAATAAACTCGATACAACAATTACTAAAAAAGAAATTGAAGACGTAATCGGACAAAAAATTATAGACAAAATTGAACCTATGAAAGCTGATATCAGCGGGCGTTCATCTTTTTGCCGCAGAGCCTGTCAAATTATGATAGATATAATCCTCTCTGGCGAATTGTATCCTCAAAATATGGAGGTTTCAAAATACATAGACCCGCAAGACACAAAAGACGGAATAACGGAAGAAGAAATCCGCACAATGCTGTCAAAAATAGGGGGCTGGAATAATCTCTATATACCTGACAACAGGAATGAAAATGCGGCTATAGGTGAAAACACAAGAGAAAAAACAGATCTAATGATAGGCGGTATAACCAATCCTGTTGTAAGAAACCGTCTGCAAATTTTCAGGGATTTACTGTTTTATCTTGCAGAAAAATACGGAAAACCCGATGAAGTTATCTTTGAATTTGTAAGAGAAGGTGCGGATAACTCACTGTTTGGCAGAATCAAAGCCCAGAGTGCCGAATCTTATATGAAAAATCAGGAAAAAGAAAACAACCAGATAAAACAGGAACTCGTTGACGCAAACGCTTTGAGTCCGACAAATTTTGAAAAAGCAAAACTATTAAAGATTCAGGGCGGAAAATGTATCTATAGCGGGCAGCCTATTGCAATTTCCGACTTTGATAAATGCGAGATTGACCACATTTATCCGCGGACAATGGGCGGCAATGATGCATTATATAACAAAGTGCTCTGTTTCAGGGCAGAGAACCAGAAAAAACAGGGACGAACTCCTTATGAATGGCTTTCCAAAGACAAGGAAATCTGGGCAAATTACGTTAACAGACTTAATGACATAAAAAAACAACTCGGTAAGAAAAAATACGAACTGTTAACAAGCAAACCGCAAGATTGTGAAAAACTTATTGAAAGTTATAACGGACTGGCAGAAACAAGTCATATTGCCAAAATTGCACAGCAAATTACAGCGTTTACTTTCGGCTGGGGCTTGCAGGTGGAAGGCGAAAGCAGACATATCTATGTAAATAACGGTTCTTCAACTTTTGCAATCCGAAAAAGATACGGGCTTAATGCAATACTCGGCGATGCGGAAAAGAAAAACCGCCAGAACGACAAACACCACGCTCTCGATGCTATTTGTATAAGTTACGCAAGAGAATTTAAGTATGACAAAACTCTGAACAAAGACGTTATAGAAGGCTTTAATCCTGATGTTGTAAAAAAGGTTATAGACGGCATAATACCTTATCCTTATGCAAATAAAAAAGCCTTAAAAAGCAACACAAGACCGCTTGAAACAATATACGGAAAACGAATAATCAACGGCAAAGCCTGTATAACAAACAGAGTTACGCTGGAAACACTTGAACCCAAAGATAAAAAGGTAAGAAATATAGTCGATGAGGCTATAAAAACAGACCTCTTAAACAAGCTCGAACAAAAGCCTTCAGCGGACGAGTGGTATAACTACCTTAAAGACTATATTCATCCCAAAAAGAAAACAAAAGTCAAAAAAGTTATGATTGTCGTTTCAGAAGGTACACTTGAGCAAGACTCAAACGGACGTGACAGAATCGGAGAATACTGCGACTACGGAACAAAAGGCACTAAGGGACAGTTTAAATGCTCAAAAGGACATAAAGGGCAAATACTCTACTACAACGACAAAGGTGCTGTAAAAGTTATGCCCGTGTATTCCAACAAAAAGACACAGGAAGTAAGAGACAAGCTTGTTGAAATGGGCTGCAAACTGTACGCGGGCGGTCAAATGTTCTACTCCGGCTGTCTTGTTGATATCCCGAATGAGTTTAAAGCCGGCACTGTTACACATCCTGCTGGTGTGTATAAGTTGAGAACAATTAAAACAAATGGGGTTTTAAAATTAGAAAGTAATAACGGAATTGAAATTGATTCAAGTGTAAAAAACCTTACTGATGCAAATTTCAAAAAACATAGTTCTTAAACATTGATTTTTAAAAAATGATTATTAAAAACAGAATATGAGTTATCATATTCTGCATATCACTACACCCGATTGTTACCTCTCAGTTGAGAGGGGGCTGTTGTTTTGCAAAAATAAAGAAGGCGAAATAAAATCAATTGCCTTAGCGGACATACGTGCCATTATTGTTGCAGCACAGGGCATAGCTTTTTCCAACAACTGTTTGGCACGGCTTTTAGAAAATAACGTGGTTATACTGCACTGCAACACTTCATACCGTCCCGTAGGTTGGAGCGTACCTTTAGAAAGGATTGTACGCCCTAAAGTTTTTTATTGCCAGATAGAGCAAAACATAGATTTTGAAACTAAGTTGTGGAAAAAGATACTGCTCGCTAAAGTAACAAATCAGGCAAAAAATCTTGACCTTATCGGCTGCAGTGGACACAACCTGTATAACCTGATAAACCGTCCGCTTATGAATGAAGCAAACATAGCAAAACAGTACTGGCAGAATTATTTTGTCGAAATCGGCAACCCTATGAAAAGAGAACATCTGGCAGCAGAAACCTTTGAAAACGGCTGTCTTAATTACGGCTATGCAGTAATAAATTCTCTGGTTTACCGCTCTGTTATAGTTCACGGTCTAATTGCAAGCCTCGGTATTCACCACAAAGGCAAATACAAAAGTACGCCGCTTGTTTATGACTTAATGGAGCCGTACAGGGCTTTTATTGATTATTATTTTTATCAATTTGTACAGGAGTGCGAATTTGATTACGAACAGGAAAATTACAAAGCCTGGTTTAAATACCTGTCAGAATGTATAAAAAATTACAGAATAAAAATAGATAACATAAGCTACAAGCTCATTGACACAATAGATATTTACGTGGAAAAAATAGTTGATGCTTATACAAAATTTGATTGTTCAAAGATATTTTTGCCTGACATAAACGAACAATATCTGCACATAGACAAACACAGGAACAGGGAATATGAGGAGTAAATATCGTATGGGCTGGCTTGTTGTGTGTTTTGATTTGCCTGTTGTGGAAAAATAAAACCAGAGACAGGCAAATGCGTTCAGAAAATCTTTGTTGAATCAAGGGTATTTTATGCTGCAAAACTCAATATATGTAAGGTCTTGCGTAACTTATGACAAAACAGAACAGCACATAAGAAATTTAAAACTCATAGCACCCTCAACAGGTTCAATAGTGGCTTTTTATATAACGGACAAACAGTGGGGGCTTGCTGTGTGTATAGACAAGTATGATTATAAACAATCAAAATACAAGAAAAAAGCAGGCGAAAATGCAGAAAAACAGATGACATTCTGGTAATTTTAAGGTAGAATATCATTGTAGTGTATTTTGTTGAGGTTTAGAGAATGAGTCTATTCGTACAATTAAGCAGAGGAGCAAACTATTCTCTTGTCAATTATGATTGGTCTCTTAACTTAAAATATATTACGTTTGTATTATATATCATTTATTCAATTTTGTATATCCTATTATAACATATTTTAAATTAAGAGAAAATCAAAACTTAAGACTGATAAAAGGAACTGAATTACCATTATAACATATTTTAAATTAAGAGAAAATCAAAACCTCTCGGGGGTACATTAACATTAAGTCTTGATTATAACATATTTTAAATTAAGAGAAAATCAAAACGGTATCAACGGCGATTTAATCTGGTGGAAAATTATAACATATTTTAAATTAAGAGAAAATCAAAACCATTTTAGGTAATGACTTAGAGCCTTTGCCATTATAACATATTTTAAATTAAGAGAAAATCAAAACGGAGCAAAAATGCAAATACATTCATTAGACATTATAACATATTTTAAATTAAGAGAAAATCAAAACAGCTTGCCAGCTGTGCGGAATCACCTGAGATTATAACATATTTTAAATTAAGAGAAAATCAAAACGATAGTGGTCAAATTGCGACCGGCTCAAAAATTATAACATATTTTAAATTAAGAGAAAATCAAAACCTGGCAAAGTAAAGGAATAAAAGTTATTCCATTATAACATATTTTAAATTAATATAAGCCCAAAAACACAAAGTTGGCAAAGTTGATATTTAAGCCAAATATGTTATACTGTAATTGTAGGGGGAAGCCCTAAAGAATACTTCCTTAGAGCTTCACTTAGTACCCTATAACCAATAAATGATAATTTGTAAGACCGTTATAAGAACCGTTATAACGGTCTTTATTATTATCTTGGTCATATTTTTTCACCCCCTTTCCGCAGATTTCTTAGTAAAATGCGTGTGCGGCGGGAGTGTGGTACTACCCTGAATACATTATAGGTTAAAAACGCCTGCTAAAAAATTAAATTAAGAGAAAATCAAAACATAAAAAAAGATGTTATTTAGATAATTTCAATTATAACATATTTTAAATTAAGAGAAATCAGAACCAATGTGGATTATTATCCTTGCCTCTTGGTATTATAACATTTTGATGTTAGGGTTAGAATTCATATGTAATTAACAAAACTCTTCAACCTTTATATTTCTTCTCAATTTGGTATATTGCTATATTTCCCAGTGCCCAGAACAGACAATACTTACTCGTGTCAATCCCAAGATTGCTGCTTATAATCAGCATCAGCAAAGAACCTATATTAAAAAATATAATCATCGAATGTTGTTTCATCATTTTTATTATACCACATGCAGTATTTTTATCTAATCTAGTGTCGCAGTTGCCGCCTCGAGCCTTCGAGCCGTCACTGCTCACCTTTTCAATGTGACCCTCCAAAAATTCGTTCACGTCGCTTTGCTCCTTATCACGAATTTTTCTCGGACATCTTAAAACAGTAGGTATAACTTTGAATTGACTTTAATTATCTATTACGCAATAATGTTTTTATGGATAATCAAAATTTGAGTCTGGAAGACGAATTAAAAACTTTTATAGTCGAATCATTGGAGCTGGAGGATATCAAGCCTTCTGACATCGATACTGATGCCCCTTTATTTATTGACGGTTTGGGGTTAGATTCTATTGATGCTCTGGAACTCGGTATGGCTTTAAAGAAAAAATATAAACTTTCTTTGGGCAGCGACAAAGAAGAAAACAAAAAACATTTCTATTCTGTAAAAACATTGGCTGATTTTATCAGAAACACTCAGGCATAAGGTATTGTAAATATGGCAGAATATTCAAGAGATGAAATTTTTAACGTATTAAAAGACATTCTTGTCAATGATTTTGAAATTGAACAGGAAAAAATTTCAGCTGATGCAAATTTGTTTGAAGATTTAGAGTTCGACAGTATTGATGCCGTTGACCTTGCTGTAAGACTACAGGAATATACAAACAAAAAAATTTCGCCTGACAATTTTAAAGAAATCAGAACCGTTGATGATGTTGTTGATGCGGTAGAAAAGCTTCTTGCTCAATGAAAAAGCTTCGTAATATTTTTCAAAAGTTCGGCTTCGTTTTTTCAACCCTGTTTACTTTTTTTGTTATTGCACTTTTTTATTTTACAGGGTTGAGAGAGTTGAAATTGTACCCTGTGATAATGAACTTTTGTATTTTTCTGATATTTTTTTCCTCGCTTTTTGACAAAGAAACAGTTATACAAAAATTTGCGCGTATTTCAGAGGGCGGGGGAGAGCTGCACCCGAAAACAAAAGCTTATACAAAAAATCTGACCTACATCTGGTGTATATATTTACTCATACAGTTTTTTGCGTCTGTTGCAACACTCTTTATGTCGGATAAAATTTGGATGATTTTTAACGGCTGCGTATCTTATATTTTACTGGGGCTGTTTTTTGCGATAGAATATATTTTTAGAATCCGTTTTAAAAAGAAACATAATTTGTAATAAAAATGAATCTGTTTGATATATTTCATACAAAACAATTTGATGACAAAACTCTGTTCATACACAAAGAAAAAAATTTTTTATTAAAAGAATTTAAAAACTTTGTTGCCGCAGGTGCTGCGTTTTTAAACACTCAAAAAGCAGATAACGTAGTTATTTTAAGCAGATGTGCGTTTGATTTTTGCGTGTGGTTTTTCTCGTGTATTTTTTCAGGAAAACATATTTTTCTTCTTACCGATGCATCGAAGCTTAAATATTTGGATTTTGAATACATTGTTGTTGACAAATCACTTCAACCTGCTGAACAGCCGGATTTTTTTAGGATAGAGCCTGAAAATGTTTTAATAAACTTTTATACATCAGGTTCAACTTCGCAGCCAAAAAATGTGCAAAAAACTCTTGCTAATGTGATAGCAGAAGCTAATTGTCTTTATGAAGAGTTTTTTGCTTTATCAAAATGTGATAATACACAGTTCAGATTTTTAACTTCAACACATCCGCAGCATATGTTTGCTTTTTCTTTTTATTTTATGCTTCCACTATGCTTTTGGGGGTCTTTTGTGCTTGATACAACAGAAGTCTGCTATCCAGATGACGCGGATTTTAAAGATAGCGTGTTTATCTCTACACCATCGTTTCTTGAAAAATTTCAAAAATATGAGGTAAAAAACAGTTACTCGCCTTTTCTTATTTTTAGTGCAGGTGCAAAATTAAATAACGGACTTTTTAAATATCTTAATCACTCCGGTAATGTTATTGATATTTACGGAAGTACGGAAACAGGCACAATAGCTTACAGAAGCTGTGGTGATGATAAAGACTTGACTGTTTTGAACAGAGTAAAAATATCAACGGATGACAACTCTCAGCTTGTTGTATCTTCTCCGTTTTTTATTCAGGATTCTGTTACGCTCGGCGATATTGTACAGATAAAAGATGACAAACATTTTGTACTGCGTGGCAGGGCTGACAGAGTTTTTAAAATTCAGGAAAAAAGAGTATCAGCTCCGGAGGTGGAAACAGAACTTATAAACTCTGTGCCTCATTTGATTCAATCCTGCTGGTGTTTTAAGTCAGGTGAAAAACTTGCATGTGCAGTTGTGTTGACAGTAAAAGGAATCGATTTGTTTTTTGATAAAGATAATTCAATATTAAAACTTACATCTTTTTTTAAAAACACTTTAAAAGACAGAGTGGAAATTGTTCCGCAAAAATGGAAATTTTTGCACGAGCTTCCAAAAACCAAGACGGGTAAAATTGATACAGAAAAACTTGAAAGAATTTTTAAAACCAATATTTCAATGCCGTTTGTTTTCGGAGTCCAAAAAGATTCTCACAGTGCCGTATATGACTTAACATTCCCTTTAAGCTGCAATTTCTTTACAGGCCATTTTAACGGATTCCCTGTATTGCCGGGGGTTGTACAGCTGTATTTTGCGCATTTCTTTGCATCAGACGCTTTTGGAAACGGTGTTTCAAATGATTGTGTAAAAAAAATTAAGTTTTCAAAAATTATTAAGCCTGATGAAAAACTTAAGCTTGTATTTGAAAGAAAAAATAATTTGATAAATTATATGTATAAACGAGATGAACAAATTTGTTCGAGCGGAGTGATGACAATAGATGAAAAAGATTGAAACAACTTATAAAACACAGGTAGAATTTTATGACCTTGACCCGATGAATGTTGTCTGGCACGGAAACTATGTAAAATATCTTGAGGCTGCACGTTGTGATTTTTTATCAAAAATCGGCTGTACATACGATGATATTAAAGAGGCAGGTTATGCTTATCCTGTTGCAAAAATGGAGATGAAGTTTATAACTCCCTGCGAATTTATGCAAAAACTCCTTATTAAAACCGAGCTGGAATCTATTGAACCGTCTTTGAATTTTAAATATACAATTTTTGACGAAAAAACAGGAGCAAAACTTTTCAGCGCAAAGACGATGCAAATCTGTGTTGAAATAGAAACAAGAAAAACAGTCTACACAGTACCTGATATTTTAAAAGAGAGAATAGATAGCTATGAAAATTAAAAATATTTTATGCATTTTGTTTTTGCTTTTGGTAACGGGGTTAGGCACCATGAGAGCGAACGCAGACAGTATTTTTAACCACCAAATAACTGCTAAAGAAGCAGCAAAAAACTTGCCGGAATTTAGCGATACATCATGCAAATTCACTCAGGAAAAGTCTGTTAAAAATAGTACAACCTCAACGGTAACCCTGAAATCCGGCGGAAATTTTAAGTTTGAGAAAGAAAAAGGCGTTACTTTTTCAACTACTTATCCTGTAAAATCTGTTGCTTCATACACAACAGACCAGAATAAACATATAAGCTCCATTGTAAAAGCACTGGCAAACAAAAACTATACATATCTGGAAAAAAACTTCGATATCTATTATATGTCTTTGCAAAACAACCGCTGGGAATTGGCATTAAAACCTAAAAAAGGTTCTAAACCTGCAGCGGCACTGAAACTTATTAACATAAAAGGTCAAAAAGTCATTGATAATATGGTTATAGAAACACAAAACAGCAAAACAGCCATAAACTATACGGATTGCAAATGAAAATAACACCACTTAATATAGCGAGAATACTTTTTATTACAGTGATTGCACTGCTGAGCGTAGTTGTGTTTTTTAATCCAAAAACAACGGAAACCAATATTCTAAAGGCTGTTTTGACTAACAGTAAAACCGATACGATTCTTGTTGACCTGAGCAAACGCCAGTCTAATAAAATTAACGCTGTCTTTGAAAGCGAAGACTATGAAAAACTCGATGACGCTTTTAAAACCTTTTTTGAAAAACTTGATAAAAACGCTTTTTATACTGACAACACTGATGTTGCGCCTATGCTAGAATCGTATAAAAAATACCGGAGCGGACTTTTGTCGCAGCACAGTGCAAATCTTATAAAAACAAATCAGTATGAAACCCTGAAGCAGGAGGCTTATGAAAGACTGTACAACCCTATGGGGCTGACGCTTCTTCCGCTTGATAAGGACCCGTTTCTTTTGCTTACTGACTATGTGATGAGCTTTGGTTCTGCGTCAGGCACTCAGGAAACGGAAAAAGACGGCAAATACTACAGGCTGGCGCAGTTTAACATAAAAAAAGAACTTGCCCTGTCGCCTACTCTGCTTAATGAGCGGATGAAGGAGCTTGTTGTGTTAAAAGACTCCGTATCGGACGAAGGCGTGAAAATCTATATAGCCGGCGCTCCCGTGCATACTTATTATGCAAGCTCAAAATCAATGAAAGAAATTAATCTTATATGTGTGCTTTCGTCGTTGTTTATTATACTGCTTTGCAAATTTTATTTTAATTCGTTTAAAATTCTTATTCCGATAGGCGCAAGCCTCGCTCTGGCAATGTATACTGGATATCTTACAACGTCGGTATTTTTTGATTCCATACACATACTGACTTTTGTTTTTGCCTCGACTTTAATCGGAATATGCGTGGATTATTGCCTGCATTATTTTGCGCACAACAGGGATTTAAAGCTCATAATGCCGAGCCTTACACAGAGCCTTTTGACCACTGTTTGCGCGTTTTTTGTGCTGCTTTTGTCCAATATTGAACTTTTAAAGCAGATTTCTACTTACACAATTACGGGACTTGTTACTGTGTATCTGACTGTTGTGCTGTTTTATCCGCTGTTTTGTAAAAAACTTAATCTTCCGTACCGGAGAGAGTTTAATTTCCGAGCTTTGGATATAAAATACAGATATTTGATTGTTGCGGCTATGGTTGTGATTGCCGCAGCAGGCATGTTTAACCTGAAATTCAACGACGATATCAAGGATATGTATGTTCCGCCAAAATCTCTTGCAATGGCTGAAAAACTTTATGCGCAGCTTTCTCAGACTGATTTTAACCTGAATTTTATAATAACCTCGACACCTGATACACAAAAACTCCTTGAAAAAGAAGAGAATACAGGCGCACTCTTGCGGGCAAAAAATATTGAATACTACGCGCTGAGCCGTTTTGTTCCGTCGATAAAACAGCAAACTGAAAACAGAGAACTTATAAAGAAGTTGTATAAAAACTCTTTAAAGCCATATGCGTCGGCATTTTTGCCTGAAAAAAGCATAGATGCACTTTTAAAAGAGCAGCCGCCTGAGGATTTTTTAACGCTTGAAAACTCTAACTTTAAAATGCTCAAAGACTTTTTGTATAACGAAAATACGTCTGTGATGGTTGTTAACGGAGAGGTGAATGCGATAAAACAGGCTATTGAGCCGGAAAAAGACCCGATAACCGTGATTAACCTCAAAAACGACATCTCTCAAAAAGTCGGCAGCTGCAGAAAAGTCTGTCTGATTTTGTTTGCTCCGGCAATTTTGCTATTATATGTGATTCTTGCGTTTATCTACAGGTATGTTAATGCGTTTAAAATAATTCTGCCTTCATTTCTCGGCTCAATGTTTTCAATAGGGTTGATAGGCTTGTCCGGAGATGGTGTAAACCTGTTTCATGTGCTGTCTTTGTTTTTGATAATAGGGTTTACGATGGATTATTCTATTTTCAGGTTCAACGGTTCTAACTCTTCAAATTCTAAAGCAGCAGTGTTAATTTCCTGCGCAACAAGCGTGTTTTCGTTCTTTTTACTTTCTATGACGAGTTTTAAGTTGATAAGCTCGTTGGGATTTGTATTGTGGGTAGGTCTTTTGAGTTCATATATTTTAAGTATATTACTTATATCTAAGGATTCTGACGAACAAACACAAAGACAGTAGTCTTTTTTAAAGATTGCGTTTAACTGTGAAAGCGGTGGCTGCTGCAGCTTTATGCGTGCTTCGTAAGCTGTCCACAGCTGATAAAATGTGATTTTGTCTTTGTTTTCGGGGGTAAGTTTGTAGTGCTCAAAGAGTTTTTCAAAATCCCGATTTTTCATAAGCTCTAAATCTATTCCAACCTCTGCTTTGTCGAACACAGCCATAACGTAATTGTGCGAGTGCGTAAGGCTGAACTTTATCCCTTCAGATATACAGGGCTTTTTGCCTTTAATAAGAATGTTAGGGTTGTCGATTTTAAAACGGTTTTTTAAAACATATTTAATCAAAAATCGCCCCAGTGCATACTGCTGCCTACGTTTTGGTGAGGCAAAATTTTTTCCGTCCAAAAAAGTTTCGAGCGAGGTTTTGTGCGTGTTTTTTAAGAATTCGTCAATTTTTATGTAATAAATTTCCATGGTATAATCTTAAGCAATTATGGAGTAAAAAGCAATGCAAACAAAGCGTGAAACCTACAGAAGAGAAAGAAAAAACAAAAACTCAAAAGTCGAAGTTTTAACTGAGGCTCAAAAAATAGCATTTGCGCCGATGACGTTTCAGACTCTTGCTGCATTGATTGATTTTAATATCCTGCAGGTTGTAAGCGAAACCCCGATGACGCGCGAGCAGGTTATGGAGAAATGTAATCTTCCTAAATATACAGTGTTTACGCTTTTTGATGCGGCACTTTGCGCGGGGATTTTGCAAAAGGATGAGGACGGGTTGTATAGCGCGACACCTCTGGGCGAAGCGTTTTTGCTCGATCCGATGACAAAAGCTAACTTTAATTTTGTAAAAGATGTATGTTATCTGGGCGCACACGAGCTTAAAGAATCGTTTGAAAAAAACACTCCTGCCGGTCTTCAAAAGCATCATATAAACTCAAAAACCATATATGAGATATTGCCTCAGCTTCCGCAGCAGATGTTAAAAAGCTGGTACGAGTTTGACCATTACTATTCGGATGACTGTTTTGGCGAGGTTTTGAAAATCATGTTCAACCCCGCACCCGCAAAGGTTTTTGACATAGGCGGAAATACGGGCAAATTTGAGCGTGCGTGTCTTGCTTTTGACACGGAATGCGAAGTTAACATGATTGATTTGCCTGCAAATATAAAGGTAGCTAAAGAAAAATTTGAACAGGAAAAAGCTGATTTTAACAGACTTAAATTTTATGCACTGGATATTTTAAAACAGGAAAACAATCTGCCTGACATGACGGCTCAGTCTGACCACCCTGCAATTGTTTTAATGAGCCAGTTTTTGGATTGCTTTTCAGAAGAGCAGATTCTCCATATTCTAAATAAAGTCGGCGAAAGAATTAACGAACACACAAGGGTCTATATTCTCGAGCCGTTTATTGACAATCAGTTTTTTGCCGGTGCTGCCTATGCGCTGTCTCACATATCTTTGTATTTTACCTGTATGGCCAACGGCTGCAGCAAAATGTATAACGAAGCAGACATGAAAGATATTATAAAAAAATCAAACCTGAAGGTTAATAAAGCATACCATAACATCGGAAAATACGACTATACTTTGCTTGAGTGTGTGAAAGCATAGATATCAGAGGCTTTTTATGACAGAAAAAAGAAAATGGTATCAGATGAAAGAGCGTGCTGCCGGAACAAAAAGACTGATGTTTATGCTCTATGTTTACAGGCTTTTCGGCAAAAATGCAGTCAGATTTTTAACCTTCTGGGTCGCGCTTGTTGCTTTTTTATCGGCTAAACCTGTGCGTGAATATGCAAGAACGAACCTTTCTGTTATTGCACATTACTGCAGCGGCAAAGGGGTGGTTTCTCCATCGCCGACAATTTTTAATTGTTTTAAAAATGTTTTAAACTACGCATTTTCGCTTGTCGACAATATGGAGGTTTTTGCAGGCGAATACGATGTAAACAAAATATTTTTCGATAAAGAAGAGGATAAAAAAATATTCTACGAGGATATAAAAGCCAGAAAAGGGGTATTTTTTATCTGTTCACATACCGGCAATATCAACGTTTTGCGGATGTTTTTTAAAAACAAAGACCCGCTCCGGCGCTCGGATGTAAACATTCTCTTGAGTCAGGAGCAGTGCAAGGTTTTTAATTCGTTTTTAAAAAAGATTTATGAAACCGGCAAAAAAAAGATGCACAATACGGTTTCGCTTTTTCCTGTTGAAGAAATCAATATTGATACATCAATCGAGCTGAAAGAGCGGCTTGATAACGGAGAAATTGCTTTTATGGCGGGTGACAGGCTGTCAGCTGGAACTGCCAATTTGACCTTTACTCATAAATTTTTCGCTAAAGATGTTGAGTTTCCCGTAGGAACATTTAAGATGGCGCAGCTTATGGAAACTCCCGTATATTTTATCGGTGCGCTCAAGGGTAGAAATGATACATACAAAATTTATCTAAAGAAGTTTTCTGCGCTTCAATCAAAAAAAGATACTCTCGCAAAAATGGAAAACGAGTATGTGGCGTTTATTGAGCAGTTAACGATTATTGACCCGCTGCAGTTCTATCACTTTTACGGGTTGTTTGAATAGAAGAAGCACTTATATTGTGCTATTAAAGCCGGTTTGCCAGCCGGTGCGGTTTAATATATAATCCATTTATCGAACCGGAGAAATTATGCCAAAAATTAAATCAAAATGGGTCTGCCAGAACTGCGGATACGAAACTGTAAAATATATAGGCAAATGCCCTGACTGCGGACAGTGGGGCACACTCGTAGAAGAATCTTTTGAACAGGATAACTCTTCTAAAAATGCAGCAAAAGTTGTTCTGAATGATATTGCACCCTGTTTGATTAACGAGATAGAAATAGACAACTCTATCAGATTTTCAACAGGGATTGAAGAGTTTGACAGAGTTTTAGGCGGCGGGCTTGTGCAGGGATCTATTGTATTAATCGCCGGTGATCCCGGTATCGGAAAGTCAACAATACTTTTGCAAACAGGAAAAGCTATTTGTAAAGGCGGAAGAAAAGCCCTTTATGTCTCTGCGGAAGAATCAGCATCTCAGGTGAAATTACGTGCACAAAGGCTGGGGGTAAAATCCGACTCTTTGTACATATATTCTCAAACTAATTTTGAAGCAATAAAAAGACAAATTGATGAAATAAAGCCGGAAATTCTTATTATAGACAGTATTCAGGCTGTGTACAGCGACGGTGTGACAAGTTCGCCCGGAAGCGTGTCACAAATAAGAGAATGTACAAATATACTGCTGGATATAGCAAAAAATAAAAATATTACGGTTGTCGTTGTCGGACACGTTACTAAAGAAGGCAATATTGCAGGACCAAAGGTTCTTGAGCATATGGTGGACACGGTTATTTATTTTGAAGGGGATAGATATAAATCATACAGGCTTCTGCGCTGTATGAAAAACAGATTCGGCACAACAAACGAAGTCGGCGTCTTTAATATGTGCGACGACGGGTTGCATGAGATATCGAATCCAAGTGAAATGTTTTTAAATGAACGAACTAAAAATAATACCCCGGGCAGTGTTATTATTGCAACAAACGAAGGCACAAGACCTCTTTTGATAGAGCTGCAGGCGCTTGTTGGTACAACCCCGTATCCGTCTCCGAGAAGGGTTTCAAACGGTATTGATTACAACAGGCTTTTGCAGATACTTGCTGTTCTTGAAAAACGAATAGGGCTTAATCTCAGCAAACAGGATGTATATGTCAATGTTATCGGCGGTCTTGAGATTGATGAGCCGGCTGCTGATTTAGGGGTGGCTCTGGCTGTTGCAACCTGTGCCAGAGACGTTGTTGTCAGCGCAGATACTGTAATAGTAGGAGAAATTGGACTTTCCGGAGAGATTCGTGCAGTTAATAATATAGATAAAAGAATTAAAGAGGCAGAAAAGCTTGGTTTCAAGAAAATAATAGTTCCTGCATCAGATAAAATTGATAAAAAAACATTTAAAGATATAGAAATTATTCAGGTTTCAAGACTTTTGGACGCAATTACAGCCTGTGTTAACAAAATAGAAGCCTGATTTATTGCAGAAAAATCATACGTATACATGATTCCCTCATTTGTATAGCGGGTAAAATATTAATATACCATCATATAGTATGACTTATTAGGGGAAGTCGTTTGGATACCGGTACAAATGAGTGAAGAGTTAGAGTACAATTCGTATAGCAGGATAAAAAGACTGTCAGATGAAGAGCTTGAAGCATTGTGGCAGCAATATCTTGACGATAAATCACAAAAAAACTTGCGTGATAAACTTATTGTCCAGTATATCTATCTTACGAGATATGTAATCGGTCGTATAAAAATGAACCTTCCTCAAACTTTTTCTCTTGAGGATATTACAAGTTACGGTGTCGAAGGTCTTATTGATGCTATAGAAAAATATACACCTGATAAAGGTGCACGATTTGAAACATATGCTCTTATGCGTATAAGAGGCACTATTATTGATAAAATACGTTCTCAGGATTGGATTCCGCGTTCAACAAGAAGAAAAATTAAAGAAATAAAACTAGTTGCAGAAAACATGAAACAGTCACTGGGCAGAGCTGCAACAACAACAGAGCTTGCTAATGCAATGAATATGGACAAGGAAAAAATAGAAGCTCTGTTAGCGGAAGATACTCAGGTCAGCTCCATTTATGACAAAAAAGGAACATCCGAAGAAAGTGTTGAAATAATCGATACCATTCAGGATGAACATCTTCAAAATCCTCTTGAACAACTTGTTGATAAGGATGTAAAAAAAGAATTACAAGTAGCGTTAAAGCGTCTTCCCGAAAGAGAAAGAATGATAATGGTGCTTTACTACCACGAAAACATGACTCTTAAAGAAATCGGCGAAGCAATAAATGTGTCAGAGTCACGCGTCTGCCAACTGCATGCACAGGCGATTATGAAGTTGAAAAATATTTTAAGCACAAACAGAAGTGACCGTCTAAAAAAGAGTATTGTATAGATTTGTTTTTCAATTAGTGCAAACTGTTATTTTTATTTTGTTTCTTTTCTTCATGTGCTTTATGAAAATGTCCCCATCTAAAGGAGGGATATGTTTCTTTCATCTGTTCCCAGGCAACATGTACATCATAATTTAAGCCCCGTGCTTTGATTTCTTCCTGGCGTTCGTGTTCCCATTCCTTTATAAAATCAATGCAGGCATGATCTATGTAGTGAAGTCTTTCTGCACACAAAACAATGTTTCTGTTTTTCGGAAGACTTTCTAACGATTCAATAAGCGTAGGCAGCTGAATAAATGTAATGTTTCCGTGGATTTTTGCTGTCACAGTATTTGTTTGTTCGTCTGTTTCCGTATCTATATCCACTTTTAACACTTTGTAGGCGCTTTTTATGAGTGCGCATATAAAGCCTGCGACAATACCTTCAAAAAGATTTGTAAAAAGTATTGCAACAAGAGTGATAACATATATTGCAAACTCTCCTTTGCTTAACTTAAGGATATGTTTTGCCGCTTTAACATCAACAAGCTTGTAACCTGTGTAAACAAGTATGGCGGCAAGGGATGATATCGGTATATAGTTTAGTATTGACGGGAAAAAGCTTACAAATAGCAAAATCCACACCCCGTGCAAAATAGCAGACATTCTTGTTTGGGCTTGGGCATTGATATTTGCGGCACTTCTAACTATTACACCGGTAATTGGTAATCCGCCTATAAGTCCGGAAATAGAGTTGCCGACCCCCTGTGCTATTATTTCTTTATTGTAATCCGTTTTTGACTTGTCGCTCATTTTGTCTATTGCAGTAGAGGTCAACAGAGTTTCCGCACTGGCGATAAATGTTATCACGAGTGCGCTTATAAAAACTTTTACATCAAACAAATGCTTGAATAATTCAGGCTTAATAAATGTAGCACTTCCCCAGAAGCTGCCGTCAACCTGTATGTAATTGATGTCGAAATTCAAGAGATTTGCAACAAGCGAAGCCGCTATTACTGCAACAAGCGCTGCTGGTATTGCTTTTATCTTTTTAGAAGGAATCAAATCCCATACAATAATTATAGATATTGTCAAAACTCCGATTATACAAGCAAGATGGTGGCTCGAGCCATCCATCGGCAGTACTGAGTTTACAATTACATTCCACAGATCAAAAATGTTTTCAATGAAAGAGTTGTTTGGTTTGCTGTCCAGCATTATATGAAACTGGGAAAGAAAGATAGATATACCGATTCCGGCAAGCATCCCCTGAATTATTGCCGGTGATATTGCTCTAAACCACTTGCCGAGCGAAAGAAACCCGAACAGTATCTGCATAAGCCCGACAACAAAAATAATGAAAAAGAGTTTTTCTGCCCCGAGGTTGTTTAGAATATCAACAACAATAAGAATCAATCCTGCAGCAGGTCCTGAAACCTGCAAAGAATTTCCGGATAATGCTCCTACAACAATACCGCCAATTATTCCTGATATAATACCGCAGTATATCGGCAAACCGCACGCTATTGAAATACCTATTGCAAGCGGCATTGCGACAAGAAATACAATAATAGAGGCAAGAAAATCCTTCTTTAAATCATTAATTTTTATCATTATAATGTTTCACCCGTGTTATAACCGAATTTTATAATAGCGAATACGAGCGTGTTTTTCAATACACGGGGAATATATTTTTACAATAAATTTTTGATTAAACAAGGCAGCTTACTGCATTTGAAGCAAGAGAGGTAAGAGTGTCATTTGCATAGTAATTTTTACACATATTCATTGTAAAATTTTGTGCAGCCAGACCAAAATCTTTTGTTGTTTGTATCTCTCTTAATGCGGATTTTAAAATATCCGGAACATTGGAATCAGGATTTGTTTCATCCTTTGTAATTTTGCCGTCTTGATTTTTGTCTATGTTATTTGTTAACTGGTCTACATCATTTTTTTCCAGAAGCTTTTTCAGTTCTTCATTTCTCTGGTCACGAACTGTAGCTGCTGCAATTTCGTTTTTAGAAAGAGTATTGTCTTTATTTTTGTCGATTGACTCGTAGTTTTTATCTAAATATTGTGCAAAATCAAGCTCGTCGGAATTCAAAAGTTTGGACGCATAATCCTGAGCTTTATTATATAAAGTATTTATTAAACCTGTTTCCGGCGTTACGCCGCTGCTCATTTGAAGTCCCATAGTTAAACTCTCCCCGTAGTTTAATTTTATTATACAGATATTAATACTGCCGCGTATCCGCCATTTGATGGAAAATTATAGACTGCAGGGGAATTGTGAATAGTTTTACTGTTTATTATTTTCATAAATAAAATCATAAGGAGTTTATATGAAAAAATTATTGCTATTGTTTATTATGATAGTTTTTACGTCCGCGGCTGCCGAGGCAGATTGTACATACAGGCAGCAGAAAAGAATGCTGCATAATAAAAAAATGATAAAAAACAAAGTGATTAATGCTCAGGTAAAAGGGAAAATGCTCGCAATACAGGAATTGGCATCGGATGATTACTGTAACGACCCGACTGTTAAAGCGCAAATCCTTGCTTATCAAAAACAAATCGTAGATTTAACAAATCAAAAAATGTGTTTAAAACAGGAGTACAAACAATCTCTTAAAGAATTAAAATCCAGCAAAAAATAAAATTGCTCTGCCGAAAAAAATTTACAGGCTAATTGAATCTGACTTCTGCAAGATGCATGTGGTTGAACATGTTAATTAACAATTTGCACCCCCCTTTGTTTATGCTAAAATTTTAATATGGATAAATATATAAGTGTATACAGCATAAATTAGGGGTGGAGAATTGAGCCAGCAAAATTTATTTGAAGACGGAAAAATAGTACCAGTAAATATAAGAGATGAAATGAAGCGTTCTTATATTGACTACGCAATGTCAGTAATTGTAGGGCGTGCGCTTCCTGATGTAAGAGACGGTTTAAAGCCTGTTCACAGACGTATATTGTTTGCGATGAACGAACTTGGGATGACGCCCGATAAGCCGTTTAAGAAAAGTGCCAGAATCGTTGGTGAAGTTCTCGGTAAATATCACCCGCACGGTGATACAGCTGTTTATGAATCTCTGGTTCGTATGGCTCAGGATTTTTCAACAAGATATCAAACTATTGACGGGCATGGCAACTTCGGTTCTGTTGACGGTGACTCCGCTGCTGCAATGCGTTATACAGAAGCCAGAATGCATAAAATTACACAATCAATGCTTGCGGATATTGATTGCGAAACAGTTGACTTTACACCTAACTTCGACGGTTCACTGGAAGAACCTTCCGTCTTGCCTGTAAGGCTGCCGATGCTGCTGCTAAACGGCGTGTCAGGTATTGCTGTTGGTATGGCGACAAACATTCCGCCTCACAACCTTTGTGAAGTTGTAGACGGTACTATTGCTTTGATAGACAATCCTGATATTACGGTAGAAGGATTGATGGAACACATCAAAGGTCCTGACTTCCCGACTGCTGCAACAATAGTCGGTCTACAGGATATTAAACAGGCTTATACAACAGGCAGAGGCTCTATTAAAATGAAAGCCGTTGCACAGTTTGAAGAAATTCCCGGTGGCGGCGGACGACAGGGCAGAACAGCTATAATCGTTACTGAAATTCCGTATCAGGTTAACAAGGCTCTGTTAATTGAAAAGATTGCGGAACTTGTCAGAGATAAGAAAATTGACGGTATTTCTGACCTGCGTGACGAATCAGACCGTGAAGGTATGAGAATTGTTATAGAACTAAAACGTGATGCAAAACCGGAAGTTGTTAAAAACAATCTGTTTAAATATACCCAGTTGAGTACAACATTCGGGGTTAATATGGTTGCACTCGTCGGCAAACAGCCGCGTTTGATGAATCTGTATGAAGTATTGAATGAATTTGTTGAACACAGGGTAGAAGTTGTTACAAGGAGAACAATCTTCTTCCTTAAAAAAGCTAAAATCCGTGCACACATCTTGGCAGGTTTGCTGATTGCGTTAGGCAGCCTTGATGAAGTAATTGAATTAATCAAAAAGTCAAAAACTACTGATGAGGCACGTACAGGCTTGATGAGCAGATTCGGACTTGATGCGGATCAGGCTAATGCAATCCTAGAAATGCAATTAAGACGTTTGACAGGATTGGAACAGGATAAAATCAAATCTGAATACGAAGAACTTAAAAAGAAAATTGCTGAATACGAAGCAATCCTTGCTGACAGACAAAAAGTTCTTAATATAATCAAAGACGAGTTAAGAGAAGATAAAGAAAAATACGGCGATGACAGAAGAACACAAATTGTTCCCGAAGCCGATGAAATGACAATAGAAGACTTAACTCCGAACCTCCCTATGGCAGTGTTTATAACACGTCAGGGATACTTAAAAAGAATCTCTCTTGATACTTTTGAAAGACAAAACCGTGCAACAAGAGGCAAAGGCGGCATAAAGACTAAAGAAGACGATGACGTGGAACACTTCTTTACTGCAATGATGCACGATAAAGTATTGTTCTTTAGCTCTAAGGGTACTGTATACAGCCTGAATGTGTACGAATTCCCTGAAGGCGGACGTCAGGCAAAAGGGTTGCCTATTATCAACGTACTTCCGCTTGAACAGGATGAACAAATTACGGCTGTTGTTCCGGTCAGTGACTTTAAAACAGCATCAAATCTCATTATGCTTACTCAAAAAGGTTACATCAAGAGAATCTCGCTTGATAACTTTGAAAGTATCAGAAAAAGCGGCATAATAGCTATCGGACTCGAAGAGGGCGATACATTATGCTGGGTAAAACAAGCTCAGGATAACGACGAAGTTATAATCGGCACCTCCTGCGGTATGGCAATAAGATTCCCGATTAGCGATATGCGTCCTTTGGGTAGAAGTGCAAGAGGTGTAAACTCTATGAAACTCAGAGCCGGTGATAAAATTATCGGCTGTGATATTGTACCGAGAGATTATGACGCAGACCTCCTTGTCGTAACATCCGACGGCTTTGGCAAACGTTCTAAACTGTCAGAATTCAGACCTCAAAACAGAGGCGGTATAGGTCTTATCGCAACCAAGTTTAAATCTTCATCTTCAAGATTAGTCGCCCTGACAATTGTTGAAGAAAAAGATGAAATTATGGTTGTAACTCAAAACGGTGTTGTTTCCAGAATCAAGGCTGATTGTATTTCCCGCCAGGGCAGACCGGCTACGGGTGTTAAAATACAAAACCTCTCTGACGGTGATATGGTTTGTACTATTAATAAGATAGTCAATACTGATTCAGATGATGACACTTCCGCAGCGGCTGATGCGTCTGCTCAAGCCGACACGGCATCTGTTGACGATTCAGTTCAACAGAGTATGCTTGATATAAATACAACTACAGAAGAAAATAATGAAGAATAAATAAAAGAAAGGTAAAGTTTAAGATGAAAAGAATTACATCATTCAGAAAAGATTTAGAAGCTAAAAGAGCGGTAAAAATTATCGCAGGTATCGATAACTTCGATATGGACAGAGTAAGAAACGTTGTTATCGCTGCTGACAAAGCAGGTGCAAGCGCAGTTGACGTTGCAGCTAAAGAAGAAATCATTAAAATGGCTAAAGAAACTACTTCTTTGCCGGTATTCGTTTCTTCTATCGTTCCGCAGGATTTAGCAATGGCTGTTAAAGCAGGTGCTGATGCAATCGAGGTTGGCAACTTTGATGCATTATACAAAAAAGGTTTGAGAATGTCTGCTGAAGAAATTCTGGATATTGTTAAAGAAACTTTGGCATTAATCGGAAATTCAAATGTATTTGTTTGTGTAACTGTTCCGGGACACATTGATATCTCTTCTCAAATTGCTCTTGCTAAAGAATTGGAAGCATTAAACATTGACTTAATCCAAACAGAAGGTGCTGCAACTGTACATACAACATCTGAAGGCGCAAGAGCATTGTTAGAAACAGCTCAGGTATCTATCGCTAATACTATTGAACTTGTAAGAAACGTTGATATACCTGTTATGACAGCATCAGGTTTGACAACAACTACTGTTCCTATGGCAATTGCTGCTGGTGCAAGCGCAGTAGGCGTAGGTTCTTGTGTTAACAAATTGAACTCTGATATAGAAATGATTGCTGCTGCTACTGCAATAGTTGAAGCAGTTAAGGGTTCAAAAGTTGTTGAAAGAGAAACAGCTAACGCATAAGAAAAAATTATTATAAAAAAGTCCGGGGTTGTTATTTCAATCACCGGACTTTTTTATTAACAATTTATATTTTATCCTTGCTCGTGGCAAGTCCGGGTTCTAAGTCAGAGCCGGTGATGAATTTGCGGAAAGCAAATTGTGCCTTTGGCAGTGCAAAAGCCAGCAGGGCACTGCTTACACCTATGTTGGTTAAAATATTGAAGAATTTTGCGTATTTTGCTTTTTTCGCAAAAGCTGTTATATCTTTACTTTTTAACGCATTTTTCGCAAATTTTTCCATTTCTGTCTTCATCTGTGCTACATTTTTTGTATTAACCCAGGCTCTCGGGTCGCGTATGCCGTTTTCAAGATATTTTACATCGCAAAACTGCTGTGCGTATTTTGAAAACAGAGCCTTGGGATTTAGGTCTAAAAACTCAATGATTTCTTTTTCCGAATTACCTTTAGGTAATAGAAGAGTTTTATTTTTTATTGCTTCCCTAAATTTTTTGTCATCTAAAATAATCGGATCAAGTGCAACATTCAGCCCTGTTAGTTTGCAGGTTGTTTTGTCCAGAAATTTAGCCAGATAAGGCGGTGCAATAAAATTTAAAAACAGCATTCCTGCCATTTTAAAACCAACATCAATAGCCTCGTTTTTGTTGCGTGCAGTAGCAACACGCCCGAGAGCATAGCCGCCGTCTGTTACAGCCATTTTATCCACTGTAGAAAAGTTTGCAATCTGTGATATTGCATTGCCTTTAAACGAAATTTTACCGTTTTTTATATAATCCATTGGATTGTTAAAACGTTGCGTATATTGTTGTTTTTGCTGTTTTTGTGCTCTTAATTTTTCAATTTTTCTTCCCGATGATGCAAAAATAAGCTTGGGCAGTATAACTCCCATAAATAACATCGGGATGGTCGTTGAAAGTCCGAATTTGAGTGCCAGCAGTTTTTCAAAAACAGCTTTGTTGTTTTTAACTTTTTTAAGATCGTTAATCACTGATTGGGAAACCTTGCCCTCAAAATTCTTTATGTTGAGATTTATTCCCTGGGCATTGTTTTCTTTAAACAGTTTGAGGTTAACATCAGGATTAAATCCTTTTTTTCGGATAAAATAATTAACCAGTTTATCCATAAGCGGTATGCCGCCCAGCCATACAGCGGATACTGCATATTCGTCTAAAAAGCGCTCTCTGGCTGCGAGTTTTGCAATATCTTTTGATTCGTCCTTATTTTGATTGTAGGTCAGTACTATTTTTGTTGGAACTTCAATTCCGCAATCTCTTACTATAAGAGGGTATTGTTTATTAGTGTTTCCGATAGCCGATATTATTGTTGTTAATGACATTAAATTTTCTCCGATTTTACATAAAAAAACAGCCTGTTCGTTTTTTCCCGAAAAGGCTGGTTTCTTTTAAGAATCGGTTATTAATCCACGAACAACAAATAACCCTATAGCCTTATCGGGACTATATGATGGTTATGATGATGTTTTGTGAATAATAGTGTGTTCATTATTTAATCCAAAAATTAAAAAGTGACTTTGTAAAGTCAAGATAACATATTAAAAAAATTTTTTCAACTTTCTTAAGGCATTAGATGTAACAATTTTTATAAATTGCTGTTTTAGTACGCTGTTTTTTTAGTAAAATAAATACAGAAGATAAGATTGGGGTATTATTTGGAAATTAAGACACAGCCAAAACCGGAGATAGAGTTTGTACTGATATGCTGTTGTACCTGCAAACGTCCGCATATGTTGGCAGAAGCAATGCACTCAATAGATAACCTTAATCTTTTACCGGCAGTTAAAACAGCTGTATTGATTGTGGATAATGATGAGGATGAAACAGCTCGTACTGTAACTGAGAACTTTCAACATACCTCAAAAATTCCAGTATATTATGTTGTTGAAAAACAACGAGGGATTGCTAGTGCAAGAAACAGAGTTTTAAAAGAAGCGATTGCACTGGGGGCATCACATATAGCATTTTTTGATGATGATGAAATACTGGACAAAAACTGGCTTTGTAACCATATAAACTTTTATCGCAACAATTCCGATGTATTGATTAGTTCAGGTCCGACATACAGCAAATTTACGGAAGAATATCCGCCATACATAAAAAACAACAAAATTTTTAAAACTTCTACAACTAAAAAAACAGGTACGACAAGACCGATTTGTGCCAGCGGAAATGTGTTTTTTCCTGTATCAGTGACAAAAGACAGCGGTTTATGGTTTGACAACAGATTTGTATATATGGGGGGAGAAGACGGCGACTTCTTTTCTCGAGCTTCCAATGCAGGATATACAATTGTTTGGAATAATGATGCAATAAACTATGAACTCATTGGCAACAGCAGAGCTAATTTAAAATGGATTTTAAACAGGCATTATTACAACGGATACTCAGGTGCAATGCTAAAATTTTTGGAAAATGATAAAATCCTTCTGAAATTTTTATATCTGCTAAAAACCTTTACTGCGCTTGTATGTTGTCTGTTTTTGCTTGTTCCTTCGGTAATTTTAGGTTTGACAATGTTTTTTAATGTGCTTGGGCTTGTGCTGAAAAACAAAGGCAAAATTGATTACATATTTGCTAACAAACCTCTTGATTATTATAAAGAAGTGAACGGGAACTGATACAGCTATTTTTCCATTTTCCACCAAATGAACAACATATAAAAATTTAAATATCTCTTTTACTGGTAAGGATATCTGTTATGACTATTCACAAACATGTTCTAACGCCATTTTTACAATAATTTGTACGTGTTCATCATTCAATGAATAATAAACATTTTTTCCTCTTTTTTGGGAACGTACAAGCTTTGCCGTACGTAAGACTTTTAGTTGGTGTGATACTGCAGACTTTGTCATATCTAGAATTGCAGCAAGCTCTCCGACGCACAATTCGTTTTCTTCTAGCGCCCATAAAAGTTGAATTCTTGTGCTATCGCCCATAACTTTAAAAAAATCCGACAAATCGTACAATAGCTCTTTTTTAGGCATATTAGGCTTTATTTTATTTACTAAATCGGCATTAATGGCTTCAGAATCAGGTGTTTTGTTTTCCATCGTGAGTGTCTCCTATATTTTATTATATGTGAATAATTGTTCAATTGTCAAAATTTTGTAACAATTTAAATTATAAACACTTGACAGTTGAATAAATGTTCAACTATAATACTAATATAATTGAACAACTATTCAATCGAAAAGAGGTTTACATGTGCGAACACAAAGAACACGAACACTGTCACGAACATAATCACAACGGACAAAAAAGTCTGTTATTGAGAATATCTGCCGCTATTTTGGTTTTTATATCAGCGTTTGTTTTTCCTATTGAAGGCATATTGAAATTTATTGTCTATGCGATTGCATATGTTCTTGCCGGCGGCGATGTTATTTTAAGAGCTGCAAAAAATATCATTAAAGGACAAGTCTTTGATGAAAATTTTCTTATGGGGATTGTGACTATCGGAGCATTTGCAATAAAAGAATATCCCGAGGCGGTTATGGTTATGATACTTTATCAGATTGGTGAATATTTTCAACATACGGCTGTGGAAAAATCACGCAAATCTATTCAATCCCTGATGGATATACGTCCTGATTATGCAAATCTTGAAAAAGACGGAAAACTGCAAAAAGTTGACCCTTCAACTGTTAAAAAGAATGATATTATCGTTGTTAAAACAGGAGAAAAAATTCCGCTGGACGGTGTTGTAACAGAAGGCTGTGCTCTTGTTGATACATCAGCGCTTACAGGAGAATCTGTCCCTGTAGAAGCAAACGCCGGTGATAGTGTTTTAAGCGGTTGTATTAATACTAACGGACTGTTAAAAATTTCGGTGACAAAAGAGTTTGGAGAATCCACAGTATCAAAAATTCTTGAACTTGTCGAACATGCAACTTCTAAAAAAACAAAAACAGAAAATTTTATAACAAAATTTGCACGATATTATACCCCTGCTGTCGTTGCCGGTGCGCTGCTTCTTGCTGTTATTCCTCCGCTATTTATAGAAGGGGCAGAATTTTCGACCTGGCTGTATAGAGCATTGACATTTTTGGTTATTTCTTGCCCGTGCGCTCTTGTTATATCCGTACCATTGAGCTTTTTTGCGGGAATCGGCGGAGCATCAAAATGCGGAATATTACTAAAAGGCAGCAACTATCTGGAAGTTTTATCACATGTCGAAACGGTTATATTTGATAAAACAGGAACACTCACAAAAGGAGTATTTTCGGTCAACAAAGTAATAGGCGAAAAGAGTGAAGAAATTTTGAAATATGCAGCAATGGCGGAGGCATATTCCAGCCATCCTGTTGCGGCTGCTCTTAAAGAAGCTTACGGAAAAAATATTGATGAACATCTTGTAAAAAATGTTACGGAACATGCCGGCAAAGGAGTAGAAGCTGACATAGACGGAACAGTTATACTTGCCGGTAATGCTGCGTTAATGGAAGAATTCAATATAGAATACAATAAATCTGACGAACAAGGTACTCTTGTTTATATTGCCAAAGACAATCAATATCTGGGCTGTATTGTAATATCAGATACGCTCAAAGATGATGCCCAAGATGTAATAAATGAACTCAAAAACAAGCAGCACGTTAAAAATGTCGTTATGCTTACAGGTGATTCGCAGACAGCAGCGGAAAATATAGCAGCAAAACTCGGCATAGACAAATTTTATGCACAGCTTTTACCTGCACAAAAAGTAGAGATTACAGAAAAATTTATACATGAAAAATCAAAGAACAAAAGCGTTATATTTGTAGGTGACGGAATAAATGATGCGCCGGTACTTGCACTCGCTGATGCAGGTATAGCAATGGGTGGCTTGGGTTCTGATGCTGCAGTAGAAGCCGCCGATGCTGTGATTATGGATGACAATCCTCTAAAAGTAAGTGTTTTGATAAAGATTGCGCAAAAGACAATGAGTATTGTTAAAGAGAATATTGCATTCGCCATTGGCATAAAAATATTATTTCTTATATTCGGTGCTTTCGGGGTTATAACAATGTGGGGTGCTGTTTTTGCGGATGTCGGCGTAACTTTTATTGCAATATTAAATGCGCTGAGGGCTTTACATACGTCTGATTTTATTAAACAATAAATTGCAGAGGTATTTATAACTTGGAACAATTAATTTTACTAATAAAAGCTACTACTATTGCCGGAATAGGCGGAACCGGGCTTGGCGGTGTAATCGGCGCATTGTTTAAAAAAGATTCTAATAAAACCGCCAGTCTGCTGTTGAGCTTTGCAGCAGGGGTCATGGTTGCGATAGTATGTTTTGATCTTATAGTGAGTGCTCTTGACACTAAAACAGGTGTGTATACCGTATGTGCCGGTATATGCGCAGGTGTTGCGCTTGTCTATCTTTTAAACCTTTTTATTGACAGAACAACAAACCATGAAGTTTCTCATATTGACAAAACTCACCCGGAAACAGCTGATGACCTTGATGAAATCATACACAGTAACCACCTTTCCGTACATATAAGAAAACATGATGATAAAGTTTCGCTCTTTATTGCCGGAGTGATTATGGCTTGTGCTATTGCATTACACAACCTTCCGGAAGGGATGACAATCGGGGCATCTTTTGCCAATACTAACGGTGTAATGCAGGGTTCGGCACTTGTTCTGGCTGTATTAATCGGTTTGCATAACATACCGGAAGGTATGGCTATTGCCGTTCCTTTAATAAACGGAGGAGTAAGACGCCGTATGGCAATACTGGTTACGGCTCTTGCCGGTGCTCCGACTATTGCCGGTGCAATACTGGGGTATTGGATAGGCGATCTAGGACCTTTAGGTTTGTCATTAAGCTTAAGTTTTGCAAGCGGTGCAATGTTGTATGTAGTATTCGGCGAAATTTTGCCTCAGTCTATTCTTATGTACAGAAGCAAACTGCCGGCATTTTTTGTAATAATAGGTATGCTTATCGGATTAATTGTTATAAATGTGTAGCAGTTCTTGTTCTGATTAACAACACACATTAGCAAAGGTATACGGTATAACTTTTTTTAAATCCTGAGGAGTTAATTCTACCTGATATCCAATTTTGCCTGCACTGAATATTATTGTGTCAAAATTTTGTGCTGATTCGTCAATTACCGTTGTAAAAAGTTTTTTCATCCCTATAGGTGAACATCCTCCGTGCACATATCCGGTTGTCGGCAGTAAGTCTTTAAGATGCAGCATTTCTACGGATTTTTCATTAACAGCGGCTGCAGCTTTTTTTAAATCAAGTTCTTTTGCAACAGGAATCATAAAAACGTAATACCTTTTAGACTTGCCTGTTGTAACAAGAGTTTTAAAAACCATATCGGGATTCTGTCCGAGAACCTGAGCAACCTCTGTACCGCTGATGGCATCGGTATCTGCGTATGTATAATGGTTGTATTTTATTTTATGTTTGTCCAAAATTCTCATTACATTGGTTTTAAAATCTTGTTTTGAACTCATTTTATTCTCCGTTCGATAAATAGGTGATGCTGTTGGATGTATGAAAATATCATAACAAAATAGCCGACCTTTGCAATGTTTTTTGATAATTCGTTCGAATAAAATGGATTGTTGATAAAAAGGAGAAACAAATGGCTAATGTAGTAGAACTTACTGACGAAAACTTTGATATTCAATTAAAAAACGCTGCCAGTCCTGTTCTTGTAGACTTTTTCGCGCCATGGTGCGGGCATTGCAAGGTGCAGGAACCGATTATTACAAAATTAGCCGGCGAACTGAAAGATAAAGCTGTGATAGCCAAAATAAATGTGGATGAAAACCGCGATACCGCAGCAAGGTTTTTTGTCAGCGGTATTCCGTCTATATTACTGTTTAAAGATGGCAAACTCGTTGAACAAATGGCAGGAGTAAGACAGATTGACGAGCTTAAAAATCTTATAAGCAAGTATGAAAATGTCTGAAAAACTCAGGATGTATCCTATAAAACACAAGGAATTGTGTTTTGGGGATTCTTGGCTATCTTAATTGCTCCAATTTTTCGTCATAGGTTGTCTTGTGGTAATTTATACCGGAAGCTATAATTGGATGTCTGTATTCAACCTTGTTAATTGAACGGGCGTCAACAATAGGAGAAGGCGGCATAATTGACCACTTATACAATGCTGTTGACATTCTGCGGAAGAATTTTTTTAGCCATTCAAGTTTTTGTTCGCGGTTTAGCGGATTTCCCTGTTCTTTTAAATGTTTTTCATGCAAGAATTCCGCCTGCATCATATCACCTATTGTCTGCTGAAGATTTTCCACCCGCCAAATTACTTCATCCAAAAACTCGTATGGCATAAGCGCTTCTTCTGCAAGCAGCGGCTTGCCTGTTTTCGGATTTATTGCAAGCTCTGCTCCCGGACGTTTTGCAATAATTGCTTCCGGGATTGCATTTTTCTGCGCTCTGTGTTTGTTAAGCCATTTAGCAAGTGCAAATAATTTTGTTTTTGACACATCCGCAAGCGGTGCAAACCCGCCTGACATATCGCCGTTGATTGTAGCATATCCCATATACAGCTCTGACTTGTCTGATGTTGCTATCGGAAGGCAAGACTGAAATTCATTTGCTACTCCCCAGAGAATTAGCGCTCTTGAACGGGCCTGAATGTTGTCGTTTGTGAAACACTCCTTATAACGGCAGTCCCAGACTTTTTCAACTGATTCAAAGACTTCATCAAACTTTGCACGGGTGGAGTCGTACATATCTTTTATCGAAATCTCTGCAAAATTAATACCGAGGTTCTGTGCAAGTTCCCGTGCATCATTTTTACTCTCTGCACTTGTGATTTTAGACGGCATACTAATGCCGAAAACATTTTTTGCTCCTATTGCATCAGCCAGCAGTACCGCGCTTACCGTGGAGTCCAGCCCTCCTGAAAGCCCGAGCACAGCACGTTTAAAACCTGTCTTTTTAAAATAATCACGAATTGTTTGTACAATTGTAAGATATGTTCGCTCTAAATCAGGTTCATGATCCAGAGTAAATGCCTTTTGCGAGTTTAATGTTTTTTCCAGCCCGTCAGGTAAAGGATAAATTTTTCCGCCTTTTGTTGGGGAAACTATAAAGAACTGCTCCGCATAAGACTTTGCCATGGCAGCAAGCTTTCCTTCTTTATCATAAACCCTTGATGCACCTTCAAAAGAAAGGCACTCGTTTGAACCTACCTGATTTACATAAATAATTGGTGTTGCGTGTTTTTTCGCGGCAAATGAAAGCATATTATGTTTAAGCTGTTCTTTTTTGGCTCTGGTAATAGAAGAAGAGCAGTTTATGAGGTAGTTTGGATGCTGTTCTTTGATTACTGTTTCAACAGGGTCAATGCTGTAGAGATTTTTGTCAAAAAAGTCAAAATCGTTCCAGCCGTCCTCACAAACAATTATGCCGGCTTTATTTTTGCCTATTGAAGTTATTCTGTTTAAGCTGTCAACGGCTGCCGGTTCAAAATGTCTGTAGTCATTAAATTCCGCATAGTTTGGCAGAAGAGTTTTTCTTATAACGCTCTCAATTTTTCCATCAGAAATCACTGCTATCGAGTTAAAGTATTTTTTTCCGTACTTTGTTTTATTAAACTCCACAAAGCCCATTATTACTTTTGTTTTACCGGTTATTTTTGAAGCAAGTGCATTTAGCCACTCGATGTTTTCTTCTACCACAACAGGAAATCTGTCTATGAAATCACCGATAGGATAACCTATTAAATACATTTCAGGAAAAATTATTGCATCCAGCTCCAGTCTTTGAGCCCATTTTATCCACTCAAAAGCTTTTAGTGCATTATTTTTAACATTTCCCGAGGTCGGGTTTATCTGTGCAAGTGCTATTGCATCATCAGGCAGCAGTTGCTTGATTTCATTTGCAAGGCTTTGTTTTTCAATATCGTTTAAAAGACCGTTAATCAGGTCGTTATCAATTTTATCGGTCAGTGCATAAATATTTTCATTCATAATAAAACTTTCTTAAATTTAAAATACTCCCTAATCATCATTTTAACAAAAAAAGAGTAAAATTTTTGCAGCTTATTATAAATCCTGCATCTGCGCACGGAAAATATTTTCTCCTCCGCAGGAAGGATGGCGGATATAGAGGCTGTCTTTGCACAGCCCGTATTTTATGAGCGTATTGTATGCGGTTTTTCCTACGGAAATAATTTCTTTATCATTAAAAATTTCGATAAAGTCCGTTAATATTTCTATACCGGATTCAATCTCTTTTGTGCGCGGTTTGCGCGGAGAAAAGTTTTCTTTATAAGTTTGCAGTACAAATGTATTCCATAAAATAAAATCTTTTTCATTTTTGTTTATTACATCCCATACGATAGAGGCTGTTTTTTCTTTAATGTTACCGTATAGAGACGTTGTATTATACCCTTTAAAAATATCTGTATATTTTTGCATAACGTCTTCTGATGTCATTGCAATGCCTGTATAACGGCAGCCGTAACTCGGAGATTCCGCAAGCAGTATATATTTTGCTTTTTTATGTTCAATAAGATACTTTTTCAGGTTTTTTCTTCGCAATAGGGGCGCATTTGTCCGGTCTTTGTCTGTTTCATCCGTATCAGCCCAGGGGTTAAATACATTGTCTTTTGATTCAAATTTTTTAAGTTTGTCAATTAATGTATCGATTTTTTGTTCAAAATAAGTCAATGTTTTTCCTCTGTTGTATATTTAATCTAGTGTCACCTTTTCAATGTGTCACTCAAAAAATTCGTTCACGTCACTTTGTTGCTTATCACGAATTTTTTTCGAACATATTAATGTAACAAATCCAAAACCTATTAGAATAATGATAACAATAATTCCCCGTATAAATCAACAAAATTATATACAATCCAAAACAAGAACAGCTAAAAAACAATCTGTTAACTTTAAGGGATACACAACTCTTTTTTCCAAAGAACTGGACAAGGTGCTAAAAAACGGAAGACCGCAGTGGAAACAGGAACAAAAGCTTGTTAATCTTTTAAATGAGGTAATGGGCAGAAAAATAAAATCCGCTAATCTTATAGGGGAAGGACATTACGGTAAGGTTTATAAACTGGATTCAAAATATGTATTAAAAGTTCTAGATAAGGAACAGATTTTCTCCGGTATGTTGACAGGGCTTTCGCGCGGAAAGTTTAAAAACTTAAAAACATATTACGGTGAGCATATTGCTGAGTTTGAAGATGTTTATGTGTTAAAAAATCTTTCACCGCATTCCCTGCATATGCCGGTAGGCGTTCCTCAAAAGTTTTCAAAAGTTTATTCACAAAAAGATTGTGAGAATTATTACGCAAAAGTATACCTGCCGTTGTTTGCTAAAATTCCTCAAAAAAGCTATAACGCAATAGCAAAGGATTGCAAGGAGCTTAATAAAATGAGCAACGGAGAATATTTTTTAAATTTTGACTACTGCAATCCCAACAATTTTGTTCTTTACGGTAAGAGCCTTAGAATAACAGATGATATATATAACACCTCCTTGGAAAATCCTAATACGGCAGCAGATTTGCTTGAAGTTTTTCTTGATAAAATGTCCAGAACTGAAACAGCTCCTAATTTAGACGACCAAAATGCGCTGTATTACCGGCGTGAGATACTAAAAAAGTTAGTTATTGCAGCTAACAATTGTAAATTGCCTCTGGGGGATAATATCTCATGTTGTGAAGGCGAATGGAAATACATCTTAAACAAAATATGTAAAATAAAATCTTTGTACTTTAATGTACTTGAAAATTTAAAAGCTATTCAGGCAGAGATACCTGACAGAATAAGATGCGTAAATGCAACTAAAAAGTACATGGATGCAATTATCAAAGAAAGCGGTAATGTTTAAATTAAACAGGGCTGATCTGATTCATATTCAGAACAGCCCTGTTGGTTTTTATTTGAAATATATCTGTTATTTCTTTTTGGGGTCTTCAGCGTTTCTGCTTATCATAAACACGGCTATTTCACCCGGCATCATATCCATTTTTACCTTATTTTTGGTAACTACAGGTGTTGTTGTGAATGCAAGCGGAACAATGATATCGTTATTTTTAAAATCTTTTATTTTTACTTCTGCATTATGGCTGTAGGATAAGTCTTTATTTACCATAACAAGCAAAGAAGAATAATTTAGAGTAATAATGTAAGAAAATACATTGTTATTACCGGTATTTAAAAAGGCGTATTCTCCTTTGTTAAGAATTGCTGAAGCTTTTTCTTTGAACTGGTTTGCTACTGCAAAATCGTAAATAATGTTGTTGTTTTTATTTGTTGCACCCGGTTTTCTTGAAAGATTAAAAATATCAAATTTCCCTTTATGAACAAAATATACATTGCTGTCAGTATATGAATCCGCAGCTTTTTTATTAGCATATTTGTATAAGTAAGAATCACCTGTTTGGATTCCGTCAACAAAATAAGAGTTGACAGGCAGTGTTGCTTGCAGCCATATAATTTGCTGAGCATATGGAATGCCCCCTGTTAAAACCGGAGATATTTCGTCATGGGTAGCAAAGCTACCGATTACAGCTTTGGGTGTTTTTTTCAATTCATAACTCTTTATTATATCTTTTAATAAAGTAATATTTTTCTGAAAGTCTTCTTGTGTGTGCCAGTTCTTGTAATCCACAAAATTGCCGTACCATCCGTCAAATCCTGCATCCAGTAATTGATGATAAGGTGTGAAAGGCGCATTTGCCGTTAATGGCTTATTCCAGCACTCAGAAGCTTCTGCAAGAAACAGAAATTCAGGGTCTTTGGATTTTGCATATAAAATAAGATTTTTCCAAAATTCGGCGGGTTTAGAAGTTGCAACATCTGCTCTTATACCATCAGCGCCTAATTTTTGAACCATATCGATATAAGCCTTGTATTCTTTGTATAAAGCATCATTAAGAGTTCCATCAGCATTAACGGCTTTGAAAACTCTGACATCTGTCCAATCAAAAGGAATAACAGGTTTTCCGTCAGTTCCTGTCATAAACAGTTCCGGTTTTGCAAGAAATAAATCGTAAGAACCGCAAGACGGCAAATCTACTATAACTCTTATATTTCTTTTGTGGCATTCTTGTATAAAGTTTTTTGCCTCTTCTTCGACGGAAAGGTCGTTTGTTTTGTCATCAAGCATAGGGTCAATTTTTGTAAAATCAGATATCGCGTACAGCGAACCCGCAGTTCCCAGAGCCTTTGTTTTGCCGGTTGGCGTAATAGGCAAAATATGTATTGTATTTATTCCCTGAGCTTTTATTTCATCAAGACGTTTAACTGCATTGACAAAATTGCCGGCAATCTCGCCTTTTTCCGGCATTATTATATCATCGCCGTTTTTGTCTTCTGCATTAAAAGAACGGATGTTAATCGCCAGTATTATCGCTCTGTTATTTAAAAACAGTGTTTTTAAATCATTAAACCAAATATCACTGCTTGCTGATGCAAACGATGGACTGCAGCTGAAAAGACCTGCTGCCAAAATAAATAAAGACAACAGTTTAATCAATTTTTTATTCATATATTAAACTCCTCAATCTGATTTTATTATATACGGATTATACAAAACTCATAATGTGATTGCAACTCGACAACAGATGAGTTATACTAAAAACGTATCATTATTTATGGAGGCAATACATGCGCATTCATGTAAACGGAAAAAACATTGAAATCACAGATGCTATTAAAGCTTATGCCAAGGAAAAAATCGGCAAAGTAGCTGCACACTACGACCAGATTGAAGCTATTGATATTATGCTTACGGTAATTAAGAACCCCAGCGTTGCTGAAAACCATACTGCAGAAGTTACCTGCAAGCTTATAACAGGTTCTGTTCACGTAGCAGAAACTGCAGAATCTATGTATGCAAGTATCGACCTTGTAGCTGATAAACTTGCAAGACAGGTTAAAAAATTCAAAGACAAAAACCTTGGCAAATCTAAATTGGATTCTATCAGAACAGGTGCTGTTCTTGAAGAAGAAACAGTGGAAGAAGCTGCCGAATAAAAGAACATAAAGCATAAAAATAAAAAGAGTCCTGCTCTGTATAATGAGCAGGCTCTTTATTTTTGTAAATATATTTTTCTGGTTAATTCTTTTTACGTTTATGCAGAAATATAACCTTACCATTAAATATTACGCATCTGTAAGATTTGTAAGAAAATTATTTGTATTGGAGTTTTGTTCGTGATACACTCACTTTTACGAGAAAAACCATAAGGAGCAATAAAAGTGAAAAAATACGAATTACTTTCAATTATTAAACCTAATATGGACGCAGAAGAAGCAGATAAAGTAATTGCTAAAATCGAAGAAATCGTTAAATCTCTCGGCGGCAGCGTTACTTCTACAGATAAAATGGGCAGAAAAAAACTTGCTCACGATATCCAAAACTTCAGAGACGGCCATTATGTAGCACAAAGACTTGAATTAGCACCTGATAAAGTTGCAGAATTCAAAAGACAATTGAGTCTTAACGACAACATTTTAAGAACAATGTTTATGGAAGAATCAAAAGTTAGTGCTTAATCAGACAATCAGGAGAAAAATATGAGCTTAGCAAAAGCGGTTATATCAGGAACAGTATACAGAGCACCGGAAAAGCGCTTTACATCGAACAATGTGCCAATTTCCGCATTTGCTTTGAACATCTCCGACACAGAGGAAACTCTGGTAAGAGTCCTAGCCAAAGGCAATCTGGCACAGACAGTTGAAGAAACTATTAATAAAGGTGACAGAGTTGTCGTTGAAGGCAGACTCCAGAACAATACGGTGAAGAATGAAGACGGTTCTGAAAGAAGAATTGTTGAAATAGATGCTTATGCAATGGAAAAACTTGCAGGCAGCTCAACAACATCAGCTCCGTCAGGCAAAGCATCACCTGATTCTATTGTCCAGTTTGGACAGACCGATTTCTCAGACGACTTAATAGGCGAAGACGAAATTCCGTTTTAACCGTAGTTAGTCTGAGCGCAAACGCCAGCGGATTTTGTGTAGAGTGAGGGCAAAGCCCGAAACTCGAAGTAACGCCGAAAAAGAGAGCGTAAGTTTTGCAAAAGAGCAAAACGGAGCGAACGGCTTGAAGGCGTGAAACAATAATCCAAGACGCGGATTTTGGCAAGTGCGCCGAGTCACGAAGTGACCCAGCACGTCCAGTGAAAAAGTTCGCCGGAGTGCGATTTGCGAAGGCAAATCAAAACGAAGAGCAAGAACTTTGAACAGCCAATAATCCAAGACACCCAATTTAGTAACAACAGAAAAGGAACAAACAATGGCAAGACCACAAATCGACAAAAACAAAAGAAAAAGCTGCAATTTCTGTGCTGATAAAGTAGAAGTTATTGACTACAAAGATGCACAAAAAATCAGAAGATATTTAACAGAAGCAGGAAAAATTCTCCCGAGAAGAATTACAGGAACTTGCGCAGAACACCAGAGAATGCTTGCAAGAGCTGTTAAAAAAGCAAGAGAAGCTGCTTTGATAAACTATGTTTACGACTAATTAATAAACATCAATAAAAAATCCCTCTTTGATAAAAAGAGGGATTTTTTATGCTAAATAGCAGGCAAATAGATTTAGTGCAGACAACTGCCGTCTTAAATATCCACCGTCTATATGTGTAAAACAGCTGATTATCTGCTACAATTATTGCGTGAGATTATGGCTTGAATCTGACGTTTTTTAAGGTTTGAATTCGTGTCATACAGTACATATAAGTATTACAGAGGTATATAAGGTGGAAAATATCGTAAAAAAAGAAATAAACTATCCGTACTTGACGCGTCCGGTAGAAATTTATGAGAGAGAAAACGGGCATAAAATTGTTCTTGCTCACAAAGAGGGCGGGCTTGTTAATGTTTCCAGCTGGGTTAAAACAGGCTCAATTAATGAAACTGATGAAAACAACGGTATTTCTCACTTTTTGGAACACCTTATGTTCAAAGGTACTCACAAGCATAAAGCAGGCTATTTTGATAAAACGCTTGAGGCAAAAGGTGCTATTGTAAATGCCGCAACCTGGAAGGATTATACCTTTTATTATGTAACTCTGCCGGAAGGTCCGGATAAAGCTTATTTAAAAGAAGCAATAGAACTCCACGCTGATATGATGCTTGATCCTGTTATACCTGAAGATGAGATAGGTCCTGCTTTTAAATTGGGCGATGATAATGTTTCTCAAAAAAGGGAAAGACATGTTGTTATAGAAGAAATAAGAATGCGTCAGGATCAGCCCTGGACAAGAGTTTATAACTCAACAAACTTTAACATGTACACAAAACATCCTTATAAAAGGGATGTAATCGGCTTTCCTGAAACAATTGCATCTATACCGAGAGAAACTATTCTTAATTATTACAAAACACACTATACCCCGAATAATATAACAACAGTTATTGCAGGAGATTTTAATCATGAACAAGTTCTCGAACTTGTGTGCAAGAACTTTGATTTTCAGGGAAGAGAAAACTTTAATAACCCGAAACATGAACTGGATACTCCGGTAAGCGAATCTAAATATATTGAGTTGAAAGGTAAAATTAATACAGGTTTTGTTATAACAGGATGGCTCGGACCTGTTGCAAGTGATTTGAAAGAAAATATCGCGCTTGAGATTGTTAATGTTATTCTCGGAGAAGGTCAGAGCTCAAGACTGTATCAAAATTTGATTGAAAAAGCTACGACCCCTGTTTTTAATGTAGTAACAACAGATTTTTACAACTTTAAAGACGGCGGAAATTTCTTTGTTCAGGCAAATTATAAAGCTGACAAAAAAGAGCTTGCTCTGGAGCTTATCAAAAAAGAAATGACAAACTTTTTGGACGGTGATATGACTGAGCGGGAATTTAATAAGGCAAGGAAAAAGCTCAAAGCCCGCTTTGCGGAATCTGCAGAAACCGTGTCCGACATAGCGGAAAATATCGGCTACTACATGACAGTTTGTGATGATTTGGATCTTGTTGAGCAATATCCGAGGGTTCTTGATGAAATCACAATGGATGAAGTAAATCAAATCGCACGCAAATATCTTGCATTAAATCACTCTGTTACAACAGTACTGCTGCCGGAATAATGAATAAAGGAATTTAAAATGGAAAAAATGATTTTAGATAATAATATCCCTCTTGTCTCAAAGGAAAATAAAAATACCCCGCGTCATGCTTTGTGCTTTTATTTCAAAATAATTGAGCCCGAAAAAAAAGCAGGGGTTTATACTTTGTTAAACAGACTGTTTTTGCAGGGTACAAAAAAACGTGATGCTCACACACTGGCGCAGGAGCTGGATGAAAATGCTATTGAATGCTACAGTGAGATGAAACAGGATTTTATACGTTTTAAACTTTTGTGCCTTAATGAAGATTTTGAAAAAGGTCTTGATATTCTCTCTGATATTATTAAAAATTCCACGCTCAATGACTTTGAAAAAGAAGTTATTAAATTGAAAGGAGAGATCCAGGCGGAGCTGGATGAACCTAAAACTCTGGCAATGGATGCTTATTATTCACACATATTTAAAAATCATTCATACGGTCACACTTATACAAATATTTTAAAAGATATTGACTATATAACAAAAAACGATGTAATGAGTGCTTATCAGAGCCTTCTTGAAAAATCACCTAAGGTTATAAGTCTTGTCGGAGACTTTGGAGGAGAAGATGTTAAAGGGCTTTTGAAAAAATATTTTTCTGATATAAAAAACTGCAGTGATTGTGAGATAAAAAACGATGTAGCAGAGCTGGAAGCTTCAGAGACGGTAAAAGTTGCGAAAGATGATGCTTCTCAGGCTCAGATAATGCAAGGCTGGAGAGTTCCTACTATTTTTGCTAAGGATTATGCACCTCTTATGGTTATGAATACTTTGTTAGGTTCAAGCGGTTTGTCCTCAAGATTGTTTTTGGAACTCAGAGATAAAAAGGGGCTTGCTTATGTTGTGCGCAGTACTTACGAAATTTATGACCACAGCGCATTGTTCAATGTTTATATAGCTACCGAACCTAAGAATATAAAAACTTCTCTTGAAGGATTTAAAGTTGAACTGGATAAGGTTAAGCAAATTCCTGTCAGTGATACAGAGCTTGAAAACGCTAAAAATAACCTGCTCGGCAAGCGTCTGTTTTTCAGTGAAACAAACCTTCAACAGGCAAGCCTTATGGCTTATTATGAAGATAAAGGACTTGGAGCTGATTTTGAACAAGAGTTTAATCGTATGGTTAAGGCTGTTACTGTTGAAGATATACAGCGTGTGGCAAATGCTTATATCACGGACAAATACGTTTTAACCGTTTTAGCTCCCCAGCAATATTTGAAAGAGATATAAAAATGGCGCTTAGTTCTGTAAAAAGAGGACAAAAAGTCCAAATAGAAGTTGAAACAGGAATAAATAAGACGGTTATAGAGTGTTATATAATAGAACCTGAATCTGACCGTCTTACTCTGTCTTTTCCGGCTTCAAAAAACGAGTACGCACCATATTTGAGTGAGGGGACTGAGATAAAGGCTTTTGTATACAGCTTTACCGGTATAATGATTTTTGATTCTATTGTGTTTGACCCGCCTTATAACGGGGAAATTGTAATAGAATTCAGCGAACATCATCAGGTTATACAAAGACGCAAGTATCTTAGAATGCCCTTTATTTCTGATTTCTTTATAATTAGAGAAGACGGAAACGTTAAAACCGCCACGGTTGATTTAAGCGGAGGAGGGGTAAGGTTCTTGTGCGAGACTCCTCTTGTAACTGATACGGTGTACAAGGCTCAGCTTCGTCTTGAGTCTTATTTACCTATGATAAAGCTTGAGGGGACAGTTCTTAAAAAGAATTTTTACAGAACCAACGAATATGTAATGGAATTTTCTAAAATTGAAGAAAGAGACAGAGATAAAATTATTCAAAAATGTTTAAAAATAGAGAGGATTCAAACATCCAAATTCAATTCATAAAGTATTCTTGCGAGTTTGCAAAAATATAATAAGTATTTTAATATTAAGTATAGAGTAAAATATTAGAGCAACCATGTTCAGATTATTACAGTATAGAGACAGAGCAAAAAAAGATTTTAAACCGACAAGCAGTCTTCAGCGTGCGATTGAAAAATGCCAGTTAGAGCTTGCAAATGATCCTACTAATGCAGAACTGCATGTTAAACTCGGTGATTTGTACATAGAGTGGCATCTTGATATACATCAGGCACGCCAGTATATTGATGAAGCTATTACCGAATATCAGCGTGCTTTAGAGTCTTATATAGATTCTGATGCCGTATATTTTAAAATAGGCATGGCTTTTTATTATAAAAATGAAATAGATAGAGCCATAAACTATTTTAATCTTGCAGTTGAAAAAAATAAAAAAAACTCACAGGCTTTTTATATGCTTGCGTGTTGTCACACTAAAAAGGCGCATTTCCCGGATGCAATGGAGTATGCCCAAAAGGCAATTAATTTAAAACCATTTTCTTCTTCAAGAGCACATTACTTAAGATACAATCTGTATCGAGTAATGTCGGTGAAGAATTTTAAGATTACACTGCAAAGACAAAAAGAATTTTTACTCTCTATACTTACGCTGCCTTTTGATAAACACGCAATCAAAAGTGTGCTAAAAATGATTTCTTATCTTCAGTTTCTTCCAATGCTGATGAAGGGTTGGATTCTTGTTGCAAGAAACGGAATCAATGAGGCTGTTGACCTTTATAGAGAAGCGCTGGAAAAAGCACCCGGTTTTATACTTTTATATTGCCTGTTAGGTGATATATACAGAGCAATGGGCAGATATGAGGATGCTATTTTAGAATATAAAATGGCTATTATCGTTGACAGCCTGAATATTACTGCATATCGTTCTTTATGCTCCGTGTATGAGGAACTTGGTGACTTGGATAGTGCTGTTGAGTCATATCTGAAATTAATTGAAATTCAGCCTAATGCTGCTGAATTTTACAGCAATCTGGCAAATATTCTTTATCTCAAAGGCGAAACTAAGGCTGCTATTTCTTATTATCAAAATGCAATTACACTAAACCCGCGTCCTGAGTGGACAAGTATCATTGCACAGACATTGGGGTATGTTTTTCAGGAAGCAGAAAAAAATACGGATGCGGCTATTAGTGCTTACCACAGCGCATATCTGCTTACACCGACTGACATTGATATATTCATCAATCTTGGCAGTGCCTTTTATGACAAACAGGAATATAATAACGCTTTGACTGTTTACAGACGTGCGCTTGAGCTTGATCCAACGAACGCTAAAATTCACTGTAACCTTGGCTTTTTACACTGGGGCAAGGGTGATATTGATGAAGCAATAAAAGAGTATGAGCTTTCAATAAAGTACGATCCTACTTATGATATCGCATATAATAACCTAGGGGTAATATATCTTGATGATTTGGGCAGGGTTCAGCCGGCAATAGAGCTGTTTGAAAAAGCAATAAAGTTCAACCCTAATTATGCACTCGCTCATTACAACCTCGGACGCTCCGTTGCTATAAAAGGTGATAAGGTTGAGGCAGCTAAGCTGTATCAGGTTGCGATGGACTTAAATAACGTAACTAATGAACTTGATCCGCAGGAAATTCAGGATAAAATTCAGGGATTGTTCGACTCATAATAAAGGTTTTTATATATGCAGCAAAATAATGAAATAAGAGTTTATTACGCAGATACTGATGCCTACGGTGTTGTATGGCATGGCGCTTATTTAAGATGGCTTGAGGCGGGAAGAATAGAATTCACTGATAAAGTATTGGGGCTTGATTTAAAACAAATGCAGGAAGAAGGCTGTGTGCTTCCTGTTGTTGAGCTTAATGTTAAATATAAGGTTTCTGCAAGACTCGATGACAATCTTATATTGACAACGGAAATCGAGCAGCTTCGCCCGAGTGCAATTGTTTTTAAACAGACATTAAAAAATAAAGACACAGGTGTTGTTAATATAGTGGCTACGGTTACATGTGTTGCCGTTGATACAAAGACAAATAAAATGTTCAGACGTTTGCCTGATTGTATAGTAAAACCGTATGAAAAATTGACAGCTGCAGTATAATTATATTCTCCAATGTCTACCAGCAAGAACCGACAGAACCTGCACCGCAGAGCTTTCCGTTTGTCCAGATTGCGTATTCAAGCTCTGTATTTTTAAAGATTGCACCTTTTATTTTGGCATTTCGAAGATTTGTTTCTTCCAGGTCAGCATCTTCAAAGTTAGCTCCTTCCAGATTTGCTCCTTCGAATGTTGCTTCTTCAATATCCGCACCTTTAAAGTTTGCGTTTTTTAGATTTGCATTTGTAAAGTTTGCTTTGTCCAGTTCTGCTTTTTCAAAGTTAGCACCTTCAAGATTCATGCCTGAAAAATTTCTTCCTTCACATTCGGCTTCTTTGAAATTTTTGCCTTCAGCAAAAACAATGTCGGATGCAGTCAGTAAAAAAGTGCAAATCAGTGAAAAAATAAAAATCTTTTTCATCATAAATTTTCTCCTTGTTTTGTTTCCTCTTTTCTGGCAAATTCAGGTAAAACTTTGCCCACATATTTGGATATAGAAACTGAAAATGCCATCCTGTCTTGTGAGGAATTGGGGATAAGTACAGCAGTTGTTATTGATGTTGTCGGCTCAGGGCGTATTTTTAAACCTGCACCAAACACGCCCCATGACTCATCTCTGGATACCCAGTCAACAGCGACTCTTAATTTGTTGGGGATAATTGTCTGGTCAACACCCAGCATAACACCGGTCAGGGAAGGCATTTCCTGACGCCCTCCGACAAAACCGCCGGCTGTAAATGTTGTTCTTGTTTTTTTGCAAAGATAAGAACCGTGCGCGTATATCATGCTATCTGGCTTTTGACCTTCTGTTAAAGAAGGAGAGAGAGTTCCACCTATAGTAAGCCTTGTTGCTTTTTTAATACGAAAGACTTTTTTTGCAGTAAGGTTGAGCTTGACAGATGTAGTGTCTTCTATGTTTGTTCCTGCTTCCACGGATATTTCCGTGTCCTTGCCTGTACCTAAGATAAGCTGCGGTGTTAACGATACGTATTTCCCTTCTCCAAAAGGTCTGAATTTGTTTGACTGTTTTAGAATGATTTCCCCGTAAGGCAAAACGTCCGAGGACGGAACATTGATAATTGTCTGCTGGGCAAAAGCGGCAGTCGGTATAAGTGTTAGTATTATTGCTAATAAAATATGTGTTAATCGGGGCATTTTTACCTGTTTAATCTGCTAAGGAATAAAAAAAGTATCTCATTTTATAATCGAGATACTTATAATTAATAACCTTTCACTATTATTATAAAAACAATTCGTTTTTTTATCAATAATATTTGAAAAATTTTTTAGCTTAATTTACACTTGTATAGCCGAGGCATTTTATGAAAATTAACGGACTTAATAATACAAACAAAAATGTTGCTTTTAATTTTAAAGCTCGGGAATACGCTGTTGTAAAAACGGCTTTTCAAGGATGTAATCAAGTGTTTGATGTTTTTAAACTGGAGTATTCTGATGTAAAGTTTTTAGATGTCATGTCTTCTCGTATAAGATTAAAAAAGTTAACGGAAGGCGAGGGGTACAAGGATAATGTTTTGCGTTCCTGGAAAAAAATAATCAACAACGCTGTTTTAATGTCCGGTTTTGATGAGCCGCAGAGTTCATTTTTACTGGCAAAAGATAAAACTCCCTGCGCGATTATGAGTTATAAAAATTTGCCTGATTGCTATCTTGATAATATTGCTTCCTGGCCTGTTTCTCCCAATAATTATATACAGCTTGCCGGAGCAAGCATGTTTAAACTCCTTTTTCATAACTGCGAGAAAAATAGCACAAGAAGAATCGGGCTTGATTTGTTAAAAAACAGCCGTATTGATTTGAAAAAATATTATGAACGTATGGGATTTGTTCACAACCCTGATTCTGAAAAGTTTATTACAGATATGTTTTTGAGCCGGACAAAAATGCTCCAAACTTCCAAACAGATGGACAGCTTTATAAAAATCATCGAAGTGGAAGACCCGCGGAGGGTAAATCTTTTTGATATATTAACTACAAAATTTGTAACTCAGAAGCCTGCGAACAGTAATTTTCATTCTGGCTAAAATCCCTAAAAATGAAATTCGACACAGCCAATATACGCCAAAATAAAAGTAAAAAAGGGCAAAAAAAACGAGGGGTTTTGCAACTTTCAAACATCTTTCGATATCTAAAATATTACATCCCGACCCTCGTAAGGTTTTTACACTAGCCGAAACATTAATAACATTATTATTATAACACTGATTACATAACTTTGCAAATACATGGTTTTATTTGTTAATTAATATTACGGTTTTAGTAATATTTTTTATATATTTTTATGATTGTTTTATATAAATATGTCTGCTTAAATACATCCGCATGCCGCAGATTAAAAAAGAACCTGAAGGCTGTTTTTTTATTAACAGGAGAGAAAATGTTAAACATCCATGCCGGATTTTGGGTTTGAATAAAATAGTTGAAAATAAAGCAGGGATTACATAAGATAAAGTCATGCAGATTTTAGATAAATTAGATTACAATCCGAACTTGTCGTTATGTCTTGGCTTTTTTGACGGAGTCCATCAGGGACATAAAGTTGTGCTAAAAAACGCTGTAAACCTTGCCTTGCAAAACGGTATAAAGTCTGCTGTAATTACTTTTAAAGAACATCCTTTGTGTTATTTGCAAAACAGAACTCCAAAGTATATTATTCCTCCGCAAGACAGGCTTGAGCTTATGGAAGCGCAGGGAATTGATTATGTTTATCTTCTCGATTTTGATGAAGATATTGCGGATTTGATAGCTGTTGATTATTTAAAGGAAGTGCTTGTTAATCATTTTAAACCCAAGTTTATCACAACAGGTTTTAATCACTTTTTCGGCGCAGGCAAAAAAGGAGATGCTGCCTTGCTAAGGGCGTATCAAAACGAATACGGTTACAGGTATTTTGAGATTCCTCCGATAACGTATGAAAATACTTTGATAAGCAGCTCTAAAATAAGACAGTTGGTCTCAGAAGGTTCAATGGAAAACATAAAGAACCTGCTTGGAACATACTTTTATATAAAAGGCAGAGTCATAACAGGCAACAGAATCGGCAGGACAATATCCTTTCCTACCGCAAATATTGAATATCCCGATAATATTATTAAAGCCTCAAGAGGGGTGTATATAGCCTGTGTTGAGTTTGATTCAGAGAAATATCCTGCCATTGTTAATTTGGGAAAACGTCCTACTATACAAGGCGCTAATCATAATCTGCTTTTAGAAGCGCACATTCTGGATTTTGATGAAAATATTTATGACAAGGATATTAAAGTTTCTTTCATTAAAAAAATCAGAGACGAACGTAAATTTGATTCTCTTCCTGATTTAAAATTACAACTCGTTCAAGATGAACAAGCTGCCATACAATTTTTTGCACAAAACAAAACGGTATAATTTTTTAAACAAAAATCATACCGTTTTTATAAATATTTTGTATGTCGTTATTTTAAAGCTTCTTTGGCTTTTGGCATAAAGACTTCTTTTAAATCTTTAACAAATTTTTCTGCAGTCATGCCGGTGTGTTTGTCCATAGCAGAAATATCTTTTGCAAATTGAGAGATTCTTGCATTAGCTTCTGCTTCCGGCATTTGAACATACATTTGGGCGAGAGCTGTTCTGCCGTTATTCATATATTCATGGATGTAGTTGAACATGTTTTTTCCGTCAGAGAGGTTTGCTTTGGAGTAGGCTTGTTTATACGCCTCTTCGAGCCAGAGAGCAGCTTGATGGAATCTGTTTGGTTGAGCTTTATCTGCAGAGCGCATGCCTGCTGCTGAATCAATTACAGGAAGGTTTATCATTCCGTTAGGGCTGTTATCATTGATGATTCTATTCGCTTCATTAATATGAGCTTCTTTTATTTTTGCGATTTTTTCTGTAATTTTTTGTAAGCTTTGTCCGCCGGATTTTGCAAATTTGCCTGTTTTATAGGCGTATATTCCTGTTCCCAGTGCAGCTAATGCAACGGCACCGACAACGATGGGGGTAGTATAGTTTTTCTTTTTATCCGGCAATGGTGTGTGATTCTGCGAGGCATTTGTTGTAGTATTCTGTTTTGTTTTTTGCGCAGATTGTTGAAAATTCACTGTGTTTGAAAAATTTTGGAATGCATTAATACCTTCTACTGCCATAGTTTACCCCTTCTCTATTTATTTGTTATATTAGTAAATCACACAAAAGACCTATTTATATTAAATTCAAAAATCTAATTTTTTGCTATTTTGTAAATAAATTGTAATATTATAATAATACAGCTATGCACAAAACAATAAACATATAAATGAATGAAATATAAGCAAGACTGAAAATAACTCTGGCATTGTTTTTTATATAAAACATTTTTCTCTCTCCCTGTTTAGATGATAAAAAAATTTTTACTCATAAATAAGAATTTTAATATTACCCTTTCTGGCTGATAACAGAATAATAAAATGGTAATATAAAATTTTTTCAAAAATTTAAACATAATACCTTTAAAACAAAATATTTGTATTGTAATATTTAAAATAAGAGTAAATATAACCGGAGAAATACCATGGCAAACGTAATACAGGGCACATATACAACTAACGGCGAAAAATTTTGTATTATTATATCAAGATTCAATGAGTTTATTGGCTCAAAACTATTGTCCGGCGCAATAGACGAACTTGTACGCCACGGTGTTAAAGAAGATACTATAGACGTAATCTGGACTCCGGGGGCGTTTGAAATACCTGTGATTGCTAAAAAAGCCGCAGAATCAGGAAAATATAACGCGGTTATTACACTCGGTGCTGTTATAAAGGGTTCTACAGGCCATTACGATTTCGTTGCGGCAGAAGTTTCTAAAGGTATTGCTCAGGTTTCCTTGCAAACAGGTGTTCCTGTAATATTTGGCGTGCTTACTACAGATAATCTTGAACAGGCAATTGAAAGAGCAGGAACAAAAGCCGGAAATAAAGGCTCTGAGGCTGCTAAAACCGCTATTGAAATGGCTAACTTGACAAAGCTTTTATAAAAATGTACTATTCTCCAATAGTTGTGTATTAAATTTAGAATTGGAGATGTTAGTATGAGTATTGATTTTGTGAGAGCATTAAAAGCACCGGCTAATATTGACGGATGGCTGCTTAAGATTTTAATCGGCGGTTTGTTGTATCTTATTCCTATTTTGTGTTTTGTGCCGATGGGATATTGGACTGAATATCTAATTAATGTTATGAACGGAAAAGATGAATTGCCGGGAGGTCCGTCAGACAATTTTTCCGCTAATTTTATAACAGGTGCAAAGATGTTTGTCGGATGTGTAATAATCGGCATAGTGCTTGCTGTGGTAATGACCGTTTCTATATTTGTTCTTGCTAAATTAAAAATAGTCGGAGTTCTTCTTACTTCTGCGCTGGAATTTATATTGACATTTTTATCAATATTTTTAGTTATGAGTTTTGCTATAGATAAAAAGATTCTTTCCATGATTGATGTAGCAAGAGCAATGAAAATTGTAAAAGGCAATCCTGAAACTTTAAACTTTATTTTGTTAATGCTTCTTTTAATAGTAATTTATCTTGCTGTTATGGGAATATGCATTGCAACTGTTATAGCCTCTATATTAGTTCCCTTCCTTTCTTACGCAATGGGAATTTCGATGTTTAACTTAGTTGGACAATATATGCAGTACTCTCCATATGTTGCAGAATTAAAAGCACAAAATAATCAATAAAAAAATAAAAATTTGTATTAATTTTTTCAATAACCACTACCATTTTGACCCAAAAAGTGTTACAATGGTAGTGTGTTTATTATTTAATTTCAGGAGCGTGCTAATGGGTATTAGTCTAAAGCAAGCATTTATTTTTGTGCCGCAGGACAGAAACTGGCTGCCAAAGATTTTAATCGGCGGTTTGCTTTTGTTTTTCCCTGTGTTTGCATTTGTTTTTCCCGGGATTTACAGGATGCTGTTTAATCCGTTGAACTATTATTTGGTAACATTGTTTGCTCTTTTAACGCTGACATGTATGCTGGCAGTGTTTGGTTACTTTTTTAAAGTGGTTCATAACAGGATTGTTCATGAAAGAGGCAAACTGCCCTCGTGGAAATTTTTCACTTATTTTATTCATATAGGTTTAAAATCATTTATCGGCGGATTTTTGTTCTCTGTTCCTTTTGTGGTTGTTTGGACGCTGTTGGCTATTATTTCACCATTGTCTTTTGGTGAAGAATCATTGCCGTATATTGCAGCAGCTGTAGTTTTGCATGTTATATATACAGCATTGTATATAATGCTTGCGCTTAACTTCTCATTAGATTTTAGGATACATTCGTTCTTAAATATCAAAAAGGCATATTCGCTGATTAAGCATAATATAATTAACTATATTATTCTTGTATGCTATTGCATTCTTGTCAGCGTATGTATGATGATACTTATGTTTTTACTTGTAAACGGACAGATTCTCGGCTTGTTGCTTCCGTTTGTAAGTTTTTATGTTTGTCTTGTTTTTGCAGATTTGTTTGCTCAGTTCGGTGTTAATGCCGGCAAGGAAATTTATAAAGAAGCAAATTGTTATTCATAGTCTTACGGTTAAAATTTTGACATTTTCTATAACCTTTAGCGTGTAAGCACAGCTTTTGGGTATCAAAAGTAAATTGCCTTCCTCCAGCAGGAAGGTTTTTTCTTCCGCATTTATCTGCAGAGTACCTTCTATTACATAAAAGCATATATCCTGCATTGACAGCTGTGCCGGAACTTGTTGCTCTTTTGTCATAGCAAATAGCCCTATTGCTCTGTTTCCTTCATTTATTAAATACTTGTTGTCTATGCTGTCTTGTCTGTATTCAAGCTCTTGTTTAGGGTTTATTATTTTTTTGAACATTATTTTCTCCTGTACTTTTATTATTTTGTCTTGTGTTTTAGGCATAAACAATACCCGTTAGTTTAATTTTCTTAATTTTTAATGAATAAAATTTTTGAGTAACATATAATATTGCAAAAGGAAGGAATTGTCTTAGTGCAAAATAGTCTTGTAAAAACCAATGAAGGAAAACTCCAGAAGTTGCCGCCTCAAAATATTGATGCGGAAGAAGCTATTCTTGGCGCAATATTAACAAACCCTGTTTGTTTTAACAAAGTTGCTGATATGTTGAATACAAACAGCTTTTATAAACCTGCTAATAAAGTTATATATGAAGCGATAGTCGAACTTTTTAACAAAAATCAGGCAATAGATATTGTTACTGTATCAGAAAGATTAAACGAAAAAGATAAGCTTGAACTCATAGGCGGCAGGGCTTACATAAACGATTTGGCTCTTAATGTTACAACTACTGCAAATATTGAGTATTATGCAAAAATTGTTCAGGAAAAGGCAATAAAAAGAGAGCTGATTAATGCCGGATCAGAAATTGTGGAAATGGCATATGACAATATGCCGACCGAGGCAACTCTCGATAATGCGGAAAAATTGATTTTTAATATTGCACAGCAAAAAACTTCTTCGGATCTGGTATCAGTTAAAGACTTGGTGCTTACCAGCTATGAACAGATATCATACAGATATGAGCATAGAGATGAATTAACAGGTGTGCCAACCGGTTTTTATGACTTTGATAATATGACATCAGGATTGCAAAAATCCGACCTTATTATCCTTGCAGCCCGTCCGTCTATGGGAAAAACAGCACTGGCTCTAAACATTGCGCAAAATGTTGCACTGAAAGCCAAAAAGACTGTAGCTATATTTTCTCTTGAAATGTCAAAAGAACAGCTTGTTCAACGTATGCTGTGTTCGGAGGCGGAAGTTGATACCCATAAACTCAAAACCGGTAACATGCTTGCCTCTGACTGGGAAAAACTAACAACAGCAATGAACCATTTTGCTGACGCTCCGTTGTTCATCGATGACAAACCCGGTGCAACTGTAATGGAGGTGCGTGCAAAATGCAGACGTCTTGCAATGGAGCAGAAAGAAATCGGTCTTGTTGTAATCGATTACCTGCAGCTTATGGAAGCATCGGGAAACAAAGAAGACAGAACCCAGCAGATTTCCGGTATATCAAGAGGCTTGAAGAGTCTTGCCAGAGAACTCAATGTTCCTGTAATCGCTCTTTCGCAGTTGTCACGTGCAGTAGAGTCCCGTCCTGATAAACGCCCTATGATGTCTGACCTTAGAGAATCAGGTGCAATTGAACAGGATGCCGATATTATTATGTTCATATACCGTGACGAGTATTATAACAAAGAAGATACCGAAAACAGAGGCAAGGCGGAAGTTATTGTTGCAAAACATAGAAACGGCGCGGTAGGCTCTATTGATTTGCTTTTTCAAGGCAGCATAACAAAGTTTAAAAATATAACAAAAACTAATGTATTCTAATTTTGGGGATTTATATAGCAAATTCCTCAGATACTAAAAGCGAAGAATCTATTTGATTTTAGGAGATTCATTGTCATTCTTGTATATGTTCCGTAATTCGGTCACAAAAATAATTTTTTCTTAACATAAATAATATAAAAATTTTGTGCGTAAATACAATAGAGTCTGTTTGGATAGCGTCTTTTCTCTTTTCTTGCTTGAGATGTAGGCGAGGTACGAGCCGTACATATCAGGATGCCCTTTAGGGTA
>CASFCQ010000005.1 GCA_949293185.1 uncultured bacterium | reverse complement strand
AGAAGTGAAAGACCGAAAAGCCGGACAATCAAAAGCCGCCGTTGTGAAGTTAACGCAGTTAACGAAACGAACGAATCTTTGATTCGACAGGCGGAAAAAAGCGTAAGCCGTGTAAAGGCTTAAAGGAGCAATATATTGAAAGACTATTTTGAAGTTTCCGTAAAAATTAACCCATGTGCAATTGAACTTGTGACAGAAATTTTCTTTGAACGTTTTGAATGCGAAGGTGTAGTTCAAGCAGAAGAAAAATACAAAGACCTTGAACTTATTGAAACAACAAATAATATTGCTAAAGGCTACATAAAATATGAAGAAGACGATTTTTCGGTTGCAGAAATTCAAAAAGTTTTTGACCATGCAAAAGAAGAATTAAAAGAAGAAGGCTTCACTGATGAAGAATTAGGGGAGTGGAGCGTTTCTGCTAAAAAAATAATTAATCAGGATTGGTCTAAAAAGTGGAAAGAACACTGGAAACCAACAAAGGCATCCGAGCATGTGGTCATATGCCCTTCCTGGGAAGAATGCGCCAAAAAAGATGACGAGGTTCTTATTACTCTTGACCCCGGTTCTGCTTTTGGCACAGGAACTCACGCTACAACCCAGCTTTGTATACAGGCTATTGAAAAATATCTTAAAAAAGGCGATGAAGTTGCTGATATAGGGACGGGCTCGGGAATTCTTGCTATTACTGCAATAAAATTCGGCGCAACTCATGCAATTGCTGTTGATAACGACCCTTCGGTTATTGATGTTGCAAAGGATAATGCACAGATAAACGGAGTCTTTAATAAAATCGATTTTTGGCATGCTACGGCAGATATGCTTACACAACAGTATGACTTTGTTTGTGCAAATATTTTACACAACATTCTTGCTGAGATTATGGGTGATTTGAAAAATATAATGAAGCCGCTTTCCTATATGGTTATGAGCGGCATTCTTGACGAGAAAAAACAAATCGTGCTGGATTCTGTTAAGGAACACGACCTTAAGGTTGTAGAAATTATGCAGCAGGATCAGTGGATAGCTATAGTTGTACAAAAGTCTGCTGCAAGCTAAAAATGTAGTTTTAAAATATTACATCTTATCCAGCATTTCCTTGTTATCTTTTGCTGTATTTTCTCGTGAGTTGATTACTCTGTCTATACTTTTTTCTGTTTTGATGGAAGAAGTGCCGCTTTTTACAGCATTATCAATATTAAGAGGTTTGCCCCAGTTTGTGTATCCTATCCACAATATAGCTGCAATTATAATAAAAACAATCAATTTTACCATATTTATAAAAACTCCATTTTAGCTGATATATTAATATTAGTCTTTTTTCAAATAATGTAATCCACCAAAAATATCAGATATTAAATTTTTTAAAATTGAAAATATAAAAATTCTGAAACTTTGTTTATCGACAATACTGATATCAGCATAAAAATGAGAGTTACTATAAAATAAATCTTATTGGGTTTAAATGTTTTTACAAATTCCATGGAATTTTTGCAGAAAAATGCAAGAATAAAGCAAGAAATCAGCAATATCATACTTAATTTTATACTGCCTGATTCAAAAGAAAAACGGAGCTTGTTTATAATGAGAGGATTTATTCCGTTTAATCCAAGCATAGATTTTAAAATATCAAAAGCCCTATGAATTGATGATGAACGGAAAAATACCCAGGCAATGTTAATAAACATAAAAGTTAGCACAATAGCAATATATTGGTTGATTTTTATGTTGAATTTTTTCCAAAACCGGTGTAAACAAATGCAGCATCCATGCAAAATACCCCACATAATGAAAGTCCAGTTAGCACCGTGCCAGATTCCGCCTATTAAAAAGGTTAAAAACAGATTGCGGTAGGTTTTCCATTCTTCTGTTCTGTTTCCGCCTAGGGGAATATAAATATAATTTTTTAAAAAGCGTGATAATGTAATATGCCATCTGCGCCAAAAATCTTGTATACTGTCTGATTTGTAAGGTGAGTTAAAGTTTATCGGCAGCACTATGTTAAACAAATAACCGATACCAAGCGCCATATCACAGTAGCCGGAAAAATCAAAATACAGTTGAAAAGTGTAAGACAGACTTGCACTCCAGGCTTCCCAAAAATCGAGCACCGGTATAACATCGAACAAATCCTGAACAACGGGTGACAGATTGTCTGCAATAATTACTTTTTTAAATAACCCTACAGCCAGTAAAAATAAGCCTATCGAAATATTTTTATGATTTATTATTTTTTTTCTGAGGTTTGCAAATTGAGGCATCATTTCACTGTGATGCAATATAGGGCCGGCTATCAGGTGTGGAAAAAATGTGACAAACAATGAATAGTTCAAAAAGTCGTATTCTTTTACTTCTTTTTTATATGCATCAACAAGATATGCAATCTGTGTAAAGGTAAAAAAGCTTATGCCAAGAGGCAACGCTATTTTTAGTGTGTCAAAACCTGTATGTAATACCGTATTTATGTTATTTATTAAAAAATCAAAATATTTGTAGTAACACAGTAGAGAAACATTGCCGATTATACCGAATATTAAAACAGCTTTGCGATTGAGTCTTAAATTTGTTCTGTGTGATAATGTATAACCTACGCAGTAATTAAATACCATTGATGCTAAAATTAACGGTAAATACTTTATGTTCCAGTAGGAATAAAACGCAAGTGATGCCAGAACAAGCCAGCCGGTTGCAACTGTAATAAGTCTTTTTTTATTTAGAAAGAAATATACAAAAAATGTAACAGGTAAGAAAATAAATAAAAATTCTAATGAATTAAAAAGCATTATTTTATCCACTCCTCAATTTGTTGTACTGTTTTTTGATGATTTTTTATGTAGTTTTGCAGCTTCAAATCTTCTTTTTGCAGGTAGTCATTCACATTGTTTTTAGTAATTAAAACTGCGCTGTCATTAGGGTTTATATAGAAATTAAATGCCAACTTTTCACCAAGCAGACAGGTGGCATGTACTGCGTCCCTAAAATATTTAATATCCGGATTTATTGATTCCGTATTGTATTTTGTAATTGATGACAAATCATAATAATCAAATAAATTTGCAAGTTCTTTTTTTAAAGTCTTGTACTTCTCCCATTGATTGTTCTGATAAATATTAATCAAATCAGCGACGTGTGAAGGAGTTACAAAAAATATAACTTTTACATTTTTGCTTTTTGCATATTCATTAAAATCTTTTAGTGCAATAAAAGCATCTTTATTCAGTTTGTAATTTGAATAATATTCTTTTGTATATTTTTTTATTGTCTGTTTAAAATAGTATTCAGCTTTTGGATTGTTGACTTTGCACACACCAGCGCCGGAAGGTAATGCAGGTTCGTATTTTATATTGTTAACAACAGTTTGTATACTATAGTTGAGCGTATCTAATGATATAAAAAGAGGGAGTATTTCATTTTTTGTAAGATTTTTTTCTTTGATTAATTCTACATCTAAAGCAGTGTCATAATACCCTTCGGTAAAAGAGAAAAAATCCACCCCAAAATAAATCGTATTTATTTCCGGATGTAAAAATATGCTGTTTTTAGCCATCACAATACTTTCAGGCAGGCTGGAAGAACTAAGCGCCATTGAATAAATGTTTTTTCCTGAAAGTTTGGAGTGATAATCGGGATTTAGCCACCAGTTTGTTTTTGAACTCCCGACATAAATAGCATCTATTTGTTTTTTGTATAGTTTTAACTGCGGTATTTTGGTGATACGTTCCTGTTTTGTTTCGCAGGGTTTAATTATATTAAATCTTTTAATTTTAAAAGTTCTAAATATATTATACGGATCAACCGTAAAATTTATTACAGCAGCCATTGCAACAAATACAACACAAGAAAGAACAATAAAACAATTATAAAATTTTATTTTACTTTTTCGTCTATCCATTGTTTTAAACCCTTGTTTTTTTCCATATATTCCAAAAGATTGGCTTTGTCTTTTTCAAGTAAAACGTCAACATTATTTTTGTTTAAGATGCGTCTGTATTTTGTATCTTTCCCCAGTAGAGAATCTATTATTTTGTCACCCAGAATATATGTGGGGTGAGAAGATTCAAAAAAGTAAATTATATTAGGATTGATATCTTCACAGTGATAAACATGCGGGTATTGAAAATCATATATTGGTGCGATTTTGGTTAATGTCTTTTTCCATTTTGTAAAATCTTTCCAATGTCCTGTTCGGTAAATTAAATATTGGTCGGTAATATGCGTAGGCATGATGAATATAACAAGGTTTATGTTTCTGGTTTGACAGGTTTGAATAAGTTTTTGTATTGTGTCAAAAGCCTGCGGATTAAGCTCATAATCCTGATATTTTCTTTGGTATTCCCTAAAAGATTTGTTGAAACTTTTTTCTATATCTTTGTTGTGATACACATGTTTTGTGCCGTCATTGTAGAACATTCTGGATTCAATACCCAGCAAGTTTTTTATAATAGTCCAGATGCTGTCACCTGTTGATTTTAAAGAAAGGATGGAAAAGCCGAGTTCATTCGGTGTAATATTAGGGGTTTTGGATATTTTGTATCTTGTTTTTTGATTATTGTCCTGTTGGTTTTTGCTAAAAGTCGCAAAATCCAAACCCAGATATACATTTTTAACCTCGGGGTGTATTAACAATATCTCGTCCAGAATGTCAATGTATTCGTTAATAAACAGCCCGCCTACTGCAAGATTTTCCGCTGTTTTGCCTGTAATTTGATTATAATATTTTTTCTGAAACGCATAATCAACACGAGATGTGCCGAGAAAAACAGTATCAATTTGTTTTCTGTTTAACTTGAGCGCAATAAATTTTGTATAACGCTCTTGTATTGTGGCTTCCGGCTTTAAAAGTTCAAACGGCAGATATGAATTATTGAATATATTGTAAGGATTGACAATATAATTCAGCCCTATAATACAAAAAACTAATATCAAAAATATTGTAAAAAATTTAATGTTGTAGTTTTTGTTATTCACTATTGCCTGTTCCAATACAATTTTTGAGCTTGTGTTGATAAAATATGACAGATTATTACTCAATACATGTCATAATACATCTATTTTGTCAATAAAACTTGTCACTATTTGTCCTTATAGTTAAAAAGCTTAACAGCTATCCTATTTATGGAGGCAAGTAATGGATTCACTCAAAAAAAATTTTGGCAAAAGGCTTAAAGAATTGAGAAAAAGTCAGGGGTTGACTCAAGAGCAGCTTGCGGAAAAAATAGGGATGGATACACAAAACCTCTGCAAAATGGAAAACGGGTCGCATTTTCCTCAGACAAAAAATTTGTATAAAATAGCAGAAGTGCTCAATATTGAGGTAAAAGACCTTTTTGATTACAACCATTTTTCACAAAGGGAAAAACTTATATCGGAGATTACTGATTACCTGAATAAAGCGGCAAATAAAGAAATAGAGTTTATTTATAAAATAGTAAAAAGCTTTAAAGAATACGTTAAATAATCTTTTGTGTTCCGGGTAAGTTACGGCAATTGATTTTCTTGTATTTTTTTGCGTAACCAAACTTATGGAATCATAATTCCATAAGTTATTAATTTTTAAGTTTTTTGGAACTTCAATTCCAAAAACTTGAAATTGTCATAATTGTTTTGTATAATAAATATAGAGGTATCAAATGATAGAACGCGATATATACTTACAAAAACTTATTGGTTTTAAAGATAAACAACTCATTAAAGTAATAACAGGAATCCGCAGATGCGGAAAATCAACTTTGTTAAAAATTTTTCAAAATTACTTGTTAGAAAATGGAATTAAACCAGAACAAATAATAACAATAAATTTCGAAAATCCTGATTATGACAATTTAAAAGATTACAAAGAACTTTATAAATTTTTAAAAAATAAATTAGTAAAAAACACTAAGAATTATATATTTCTTGATGAAATACAAAATGTACCCGAATATCAAAAAGCAATTGACGGATTATATATAATGGATAATGTCGATTTGTATATCACAGGCTCTAACGCTTACTTTATGTCGGGGGAGCTGGCTACGTTACTGTCCGGACGTTATATAGAAATTGAAATGCTTCCGTTATCGTTTAAAGAGTACTTGTCAGCGTTTCCTCAACAGCAAGATTTGTCTGCACTATACAGGCAATACATAGAAAACAGTTCTTTTCCTTATATAACCAAACTGGACGATAACAAAGAACAAATTAGAGATTATTTAAGCGGTATTTATAATACAGTTATATTAAAAGATGTTGTCACCCGCAAAAAAATATCAGATGTTTCTGCTTTAGAAAGCATTATTAAATTTCTTTTTGACAATATCGGGAATATAACTACTCCTAAAAAAATCAGTGACACAATGACATCTAAAGGTAGAAAAATATCAAATCACACTGTAGAGAATTATATTTCGGCACTTGTCGATAGTTTTATTCTGTATAAAGCAGGCAGATATGATATCAAAGGCAAACAGTATTTGGAAACGCTGGAAAAATATTATATTGCTGATACGGGGTTGAGATATTTTCTTTTAGGTTCAAAATATGTTGATATGGGGCACATATTAGAAAATATTGTTTATTTAGAGCTTTTACGCCGCGGTTATAAAGTTTTTATAGGCAGGATAGGAACACTGGAAGTGGATTTTGTTGCAGAAAAAAACGGAGAAACAGAATACTATCAGATAGCCCAAACTGTTATGGATAAAAATACTTTAGACAGGGAATTAGAACCTCTTTACAAAATAAAAGACCATAACGCTAAATATCTAATAACGATGGATAATATACCGAATGTGTCTCATAACGGAATTAAACAGATTTATGCTTTGGACTGGCTGATAAAATAAAATTATATATCCCTACGTAATCTAATTGATTTTCTTGTATTTTTTTGCATAAATTATGCAAGGATACACTGCCATGAAAAGACAAACAACAGGTATACTAAACGGAGTAATAGCAGCGGCAAGTTATGGGATGAACCCGCTTTTTGCGCTGCCGATGTATGCCAGAGGTATTGGCGTTAACTCTGTTTTGTTTTACAGGTACGCTATTGCTGTTGCAATCTATTTTTTATGGCTTAAGTTTGTGAAAAAAACTTCTTTAAAAATTACTTTTAAGGAGGGCATATTACTTTTAATTTTCGGGTTGTTTTTTTCATTGTCCTCGTTAACGCTTTTTGATGCATTTAATTACATAGAAGCAGGTATTGCCTGTACAATACTTTTTATATACCCGTTGCTTGTTGCAATAATAATGACGCTCTTTTTTCATGAAAAATTAACTAAAACTGTTATTTTTTCGATTATATTAACATTTAGCGGTATTGTACTTTTGTACAACGGCAAATCCGGAACAACTCTTAATGTGCATGGGGTTATTATGGTGCTGTTTTCCGCACTTTTATATGCACTTTATATTGTCGGGGTAAAAAATGTAAAAGCGGTTAAGCATATAAAAACAGACAAGTTGAGTTTTTATGTAATGTTATTCGGGCTTCTTGTTTATATTTATAATCTGAAATTTTGTACACAACTGCAAATAATAAACACTCCGTTTTTATGGTTGTGTACTTTCGGACTTGCGCTTTTCCCGACAATTATTTCACTTGAGACAATAACTATAGCAATTAAACTTATTGGCTCTACCACAACAGCAATTCTCGGCGCATTAGAACCATTAACAGCCATATTTTTTGGAGTATTGTTCTTTCACGAACAATTAACCTTAAGGATTTGTGTCGGAGTAGCACTCATTTTGTTTGGTGTCTTCCTGGTTATAACACGGCATCAACGTGCACGCAGCAAGGCTTAATAGTAGTAATAATAGTAATCATTGGCGTGGTCTTCTTCGCCAAAAATATGCCTCATTATTTATTGTAGCGGAAGCGTTTTTGTTTAAGACTTTGTCACTGTAAACAAAAACACTCCAGCCTCTGCTCGCTCGCGCAACTAGCCATATTGCAACTTCTCACTCTATCTCTAACTATAAAAAAACAGCACCCAGACGGGTGCTTATTTTTTATGGAGCGAGAGACGAGGCTCGAACTCGCGACCCCTTCCTTGGCAAGGAAGTGTTCTACCACTGAACTACTCTCGCATTCGGTAATTATTATTATACATGGCAAATTTTATTTTTCAACTATTTTATTTTACTCTTTACAAATTTAATCTCATCGCCTTTTTTAACAATTGTTCCATTCAGTTTCTTCTTTAATAACTCATCTAAAATTTCACCTATTTCTCTGCCGTTTTGTATCCCCATTGCTTTTATTTCATCGCCGTTTAGTTCAACCCGTATTAGAGATAAATTTTCAAGATATTTTAGTGCTTCTTTACGTTGTGTCAAAAGGTAATATACAAGAATAGATTCTGTGGATTTTTTTACAAAGAATTTATAGATATCATAATTTGTGTTCATCATGCTTAAATGATTGTTAAGCAAGTATTCAATATCGCTAAAGATTTTCTTTTCACTGCGTGTAAAGCAAAATTGTTCAATAATTTGGGTATTAGTCAATACTGTTCCCAAATATACCAGCCAAACATTGTAGGGATTGTATTTGTCAACAAGGGTTTTAATCTCGAGTCCTTTTATTTCAGGTTTTTGCCCGTATATTAATTTATAATTATCGTTCGCTAAAAACATGTCATATATTTTTGCGCTGTTTAGCGAAAAGCACTGTTTAAGCTCTGATTTTATACGTGTCCAGGAAATATCATTGTGAATCTGGGTGTTTATATATTTTTCCTGCAGGGCTTTCGTGCGGGCATCTCTGTGAAAATTAAATCTTGCGGCAAATTTTAGTGCACGCAAAATCCTTGACGGGTCTTCGTTAAAGCTGTTGTCATGCAACACTCTAATCTTTTTATTGCTTAAGTCTTTTATTCCGCCGACATAATCTATAACATCTCCATAGTCTTTTTTATTCAATGACATAGCAAGAGAATTGATGGTAAAATCACGTCTGTAAACATCTTCCTGAAGCGAACAGCCTATTTTAACAACAACCGGCAAATGTCCTCTGTGGGGGTAAAATTCTTGTCTTGTTGAGGCAAAGTCTATTTCAATTTCTCCATCAAATAAAGCTTTTGCGGTTTTTAGTTCATTTTGCACCTGCAGTATTTTGCAGCAATTTTTTTCGGCAAGAATATGGCAGAATTTTACTGCATCGCCTTCTACCGTAATATCTATATCAAGCGACTTCCTTTTTAAAATCAAATCTCTTACAATTCCGCCTATTAAATAGATTTTAAAATTGTGTTCATCCGCTATTTTGGAGCACAATTTAAGTACATTCAATATATCTTCAGAAAGCTGTGCTTTCATTTGTTTTTCTATATTTAAAGGCATATTATTAATTGTTTTTTACGTATATATTACCGAATAATTTTACAAAAGAACTGCGCTCTTTTTCAAGCTCTTCTATTCTTTTAACAAGTATTTTGTTATCTGATAATAATTCTTCCAGCTTGTTAACAAGTATTTCGTTATCTTTTTTGTACTCACCGAGCTGCAGTGCATCTTCAATAAAGTCTGATTGTTTTATGTAATCGGCAACATCGCTTGTAATTTTTCTTGCAATTGATTCTGCAAGAACGGCAAGAGTCTGGTTAGAGATATCAAGTGTTACGTTTTTCAGTTCATTTTCAACTTCTCGGTTGACTTCATTTAAAACAGCAACAGGCAGTTCTTGCGGGTCTTGAATATTTTGTTCACTTTCATTGTTATTTTCTTGTTGTACAATTTCAATTTCCGGAACTTGTTCTATTGGTGATGATTTTTCTTCTTTATTGGATATTTCAGACATTTCTATAGTCATGTCGACAGGAGTAATGTCATCTTTATTCATTATATTTATTTCGTGTTTTGGCTCTTTTTGTTTTATGCCGTTACGGATTTTTTCAACAGCCATTTCATCAAAAAATTCTACCCCGTTTGCGTCTTCATAAATGGGCTCAATTTTCCAATTTTTTATAAATGCTTCAAGCAAAAAATTGTCTATAAATAAATCTTCACTGTTTAAGATTTCAATAATTTTTTCTTTATTAAACATCAAGACCTCAACAACCTGAATGTATATAAATGATAATATATTTTGAACAAAAAGAAAATACATTGTAACATTTGAGGAAACTTTTTTTTTAACCTGTCGTCATGGAAATTAACAAGAGAGATTTACTAAATATAAATTTTTAAAAGAGGAATTGGGAAATGTTGAATAATCCGACGCAAAACTTTGCAGCCGAAGCTTTTGACATGCAAAATTTTGAGGAAAATCTTTTAGAAAAAGAAACAAATCAGGATTTACAGGATTCTGCTCAAGATACAGAAATAGAAACAGTTGAAACTTTTAGCACAATTGTTAAGAAAAATGATATTTTACAAAATTATCTTAAAGATATAGGGAGAATAAAACTTTTAAAAGCGGAAGACGAGAGGGAACTCGGCAGGCAAATCAGAGAGGGGTATGCAAAAGAGGCTGAGCTTGCTAAGAAAAAACTTATACAGGCTAATTTAAGACTTGTAGTAAGTATTGCTAAAAAATATATAGGTCAGGGTGTTTTGTTTATGGATTTGGTGCAGGAAGGGTCTATGGGGTTGATTAAGGCTGCTGAAAAATTCGATTACAAAAAAGGTTTTAAATTCAGCACTTATGCAACATGGTGGATAAAACAGTCTATTGTGAGAGCCATATCCAACCATTCGCGTACAATAAGAATCCCTGTGCATATGACGGATAAAATCCGCCTTTATAAAAAAGTTGCAGCGGCTTTAACAAACAGGCTGGGGCGTGAACCAAATGATGAAGAGATGAGCGAACAGCTGGGGATATCTGTAAAAAAACTTGAAAATATAAAAAATGCTATTTTTAAAGACCCTGTAAGTCTTGATACACCTATAGCCGAAGATTTAGTGCTCGAGGATTATGTTGCGGATGACAGTTACCGTTCTCCTGATGCAACTACCCAGTCAATGTTTTTATACAAGGATGTTATGTCAATGTTGAATTTTTTAAGCCTGCGAGAAAAAACAATACTTATAAACCGTTTCGGGCTTAATGGCAGCAGCAGGCACACTCTTGAAGAAATAGGGAAAATAATGGGTTTTTCAAAAGAGAGGATACGTCAGATTGAAAATATTGCTCTGCAAAAACTAAAAACAAAAAAAGAAATATCACACCTCAAAGAATATTTAAACTAAAACCGGAAGATGTGAGGGTAATAACAACTTTCAAAGGATACTTATAATTCCGTAACCGGAAATTATATGGTCTTCTTTGGACATCTTAAACTCCTTAGTGACGCTATTTCAGCAAAATCCGAAAATCGGGTTTTGCTTTTCTTTGCTTAACTTTAACTTGCCGGTTTTTGTATAGCCGGTATGCTATGATAGAAAGTGTAATTTAAAGTATAAAAAATAATCCTGAATTTACAAACTTTACATATTGAAATAATCAAAATATAGAGGTATAATAATTGAGCCGAAGAAAGTATTACGGGAATGAGAAAGGAGATTAAAATGCGCGTCAGCTTAGCTACAAATCATATGTCATGCCAACCTTTGAGAAGTTTTGGAAAAGCTGAACAGGCGCAAAAAAATAATCCGTCTAATCCTAATTTTACTGCAGGCAATGCAACTGTTTCGCGTGAAGAATACGATAAATTGAATGCAAAGTATGATCTGGCATGCCGTATTGCCTGTGCTCAGGCTGAACAATACAACCAGCTTGCCGCAAAATACAGAGCTGTTTCTAAATAGGTTTTAGATTTTAATTCATACTTATGTTTTTTAAATGTTCTATTTTAGGGTTGTTTTTTCCTAAAACAGATATTATATCTATACGGAATTTTTTGTAGTTTTCTTCCGTTGTCTGCATATATGCCAGTCCTGCCTTAAAAATGTGCTCAAGTTTTTTGTAATTCACTGCCTCAAAAGGATGACCGCAGTTTTCGTTTGTGCGTGTTTTTACTTCCACAAAAACAAGATAGTCTTTATCTTTGGCTATTATGTCTATTTCTGACAGTCTGGAATATCTAAAGTTGCGTTCAAGTATCTTGTATCCCTGTTTCTGCAAAAATTGGCATGCCAAATCTTCTCCTGATTTGCCTGTTATTTTGTTATTAAAAAATTTAGGCATATATGCTCTCCATATCTTCTATAAGATTGAGCATTTTTTCTTTCATAGCTTTAGGATATAAAATTTCGCAATTGTTGTAGTATCTGATTAGACGATTGAGAATTAAATCTTTATCTTCAAGGTTGTTAGATACTATTATGTAGTCCATGCCCTGTTCAATTATTGTTTCACCTTCTTTTAATTTGTAGGAGAATGCAAGTCTGTCTTTGAGTTTAAAGGTTACAGAGCCTGACAGGTTGATTGTGGATACCTGTGGTGTTTGTTTTGCTTCGACAATATTTTTTAACAACAGCTCTTTATAAGAATTTGTACCGTAGTAATACCCTATTAGTGCCGCACAGTTGTTTTTGTAAACGATTTTCACCGGAGCAAGGTTATACTGCTCTATCTGACCGGTGGTTTCATTTTTATATTTTACGCTTAATTTTAGCTTGTCTTTACAAAATTTTTCAAATTTTTTGATATTTTCATCGTATAAAGCAAGTTCAAAGTTTGGTATGAAAGGTTTTATGCCTTTTGTTTGAATTAGTTTATCAGTGTTTGTTGAAAAATTTTTTTCGATAATCTGTAAAGCTTCGGTTAGGTTTTGTTTTAGCTCCGGGCTTTGAATTTGCGTAATGGAATTTTCTATTAACTTTAACAGAGATAAATCGTTTTCATTAAAATCAATATTATCAACACCTCTTTGAATATAATATTTGTCTTTTTGTTTAATTACAGGTATATTTAAAAGCTTTAAAGTATTTAGATATTTGTTTATTAACTCTTTGCGGTAGCTGTTGTCAGACGTATCTTCTGCAATCGTTAATAATTCATCCATACTTAACGGTCTTTTAATCAGCTCTTTTAATAATTCAAGAAGTCTGTATCCTGCATTATTTATTTTATTGTCTTGCATTTTTATATCCTGCTTTTATATTCATTAAAATGTTTAAAAGTTCTTTTTGGGCGGATTCCGGTGTGAGTATTTTGCAATCAGTTCCAAATGATAAAATTCTTTGATAAAAGTTGAATTTATTGCTGACACTTGCTTCGATTTTGAGTGTGTTTTCTTGTTTTTCAATGATTTTTTCATATTCATTACAAGTAAATATCTGAGCACTGTTACCTTTGAGCAAGTATTCAACTTTGACAATTTGTTTTTTTAATTTGTCATCGGCAGCGTTAGGGGCGTTATATATCAGGGTTGTAATTGCTTTGATTTTATCTATTCTTAAGTATCCGAAGTTATCGTACTTTAAATTGTGTCCCCATACATATAACTTTTGATTTTCAAATGTAATATATTCAGGCGAAAATTCCAGTTCTTCTATTCCGTTACGTGATGAATTGTAAATAAAACGTGCTTTTTTACCGGTTTTTATGAATAAAATCAAATTGTTGATTATATCTATATCGATATCTTTAAAAGGATGATGGTTCTGCAGGATTTCCGCATCTGTGGAATCTTGTGCACGTCCGGCTATTTTGGTATATAAATTATTTAATAAAAAAACAAGACGCCAATTTCCGCCGGCAACAAGACTTTCTCTAAAAGTTTGCAGGGCTTTTATATGTTGTGATTGTAAGTAAATGCCGAAAGGATGAGTTTTTATGACATATTTATGTTGAGTTTTTTGAGATGGTCTGCTGATTATACATCCGGATTTACGAAGTGTATTTATTGTATTTGTTATTGTGTCTTTTGAAAAATCTTTATTTAAAATAGGATTTTCTTCAACCAGCTCTATCAGCTCATCTCTGGAAAGAGGCTGCTTTATAAGCTGCATAAGTAAAAACAATGCTCTATAACCTGTTTTGGTTATATTGTGGTTCTCATTGAGCTCTTTGTTGTACAAAAAATTCATTTTGAGGTATTCTTTATTTTTTAGAAAATTTTACTTCCTTGTCAGCTGTTTCTTTTACAATATCGTTAATATGTATTTTATTAACGATACTTGCTCTTTTTTTACGGAAGAGCATATCAGTGAAAGCTTCTATTCTTGTGATGAATCCTGCTTCACCTGTTTGTTCGTCAACTGACAGGTTTAAAATAGGTTTGTTAAATTTTCTGGCTGCTCGGGAAATTCTTTCAACCATTATGGAATCAGGTCCGCATCCGAATGCATTTATAGTAATAAGACCGTCTATATTGTTATCTTGTAAATAATGACCGGCTGCACCTGTCATTTCATATTCATTTGCCCAATATAGTTTTGAATCCATCGCAGAAATACCTTCTTTTAACTGTTCAATTGAAAGTTGTTCTGCTGTATACGGTTTGACATCCAGTTTTTCGAGTTTGTCAAAAATTTTCATGGAAATGCGATCGTCAAACAAATTATAGCTGTGTGCAAGTACAGCTACACTAATCGGATATGTTTTAGAGTTGTTGACAATTACAACCTGTCCTTTTTTTGCATAATTAAGCGCTTTTTCAAAAGGGATACCGGAGTTGAGCATGATTTTAAAGTTGTTTAATACTTTCCAGCCTTCTTTTGATGCTGCTTTGATTCTTTTTTCATCTGTTATACCAAATGGTGCAACAGCTTCCTTTAAAAATGAATATAGCCCTCTGTTCTTTTCAGATTTGTCTAATGTTGCGTCGATAATAGTGAATTTTCTTTTAACAACATTTTTGATTAAATCCGGCAAGCCTCTGATTTTTGAACAGTTGTATATTTTGTGGTCAATAGATTGGATAGACGGAATAAAAATTTTATCAATTCCTTTATCCAAAAGGTTAAGAATGTGTCCTACATATACTTTTATAGGCAGGCAAGTTTCTGATACAACAAGTGCCGAACCGTCAGACATGGTTTGTTTTGTTGTTTTATCGGAAATAACTACTTTTATACCGAGATTTTCAAAAAATCCATACCAAAATGGGAAGTAATTATAATATGACATGGCTCTCGGAATACCTATTTGCATTGTTTCGGACATCTAATTTTCCTTCTGTGACTTATCCTATACAGAATATATTATAAATCAAAAAAATTTTTTTCCAGAATAAGCATTGCAGTTTAAATACAGAAAAAATTTTTTTATCCTTAAAACACTACACTGATAGCAGTTTGTGGCGTGTTCGGTTATTGCTACATTTTTAACATTACTTAATAAATGGACAAAAAATAAGTGTAAAGGGTACACATATTTGTAAATATATGTTAATATGTTCGTTACAAAATAGCAATTTTTAAATATGTTTTGCATTAAAAATTCATGTGTGAAGACTTTGGCAGGATTAAATGAAGTTACAGTCACTAAATTATACTAGACAACAGAACGTTAATACGGAGCATGGAAATTCAAAGGGTAAAAATCCTTCATTTAGAGGCAACCCCCTTGTCGGTTTTGCTACATTTATTGAAAATAACGGATTTTTGGGAGAATTTCTCAGTATCGATACATTCGGTATGATGGCTCCGAGAACCGGACAGGGATATTTAAGAAACCGTGAAGAATTGGGTCATTTAAACTATAAAGCCGGCAGAGAAGAGCTGGTTAGAGAGGTATTGTCAGGTCCTGCATTTTTCTATGTACCGCTTACGGTAATGACCGGTATAGGGCTTTTGCGCGGTAAGGTTGCAAAAGTACAAGCTAATGTGCTTGATAGTTTCAAACCCATTATGCAAAAAACTACAGCATCAATTAAGGATGCGGCAGCTATTAAAAAAGATTTTGTTAAGAATTTAACGCAAGAAGCTTTTCAGGGTTATGATAAAGAAAAAGGTCTTGTTGATGAGCTTTCTGACTTAATGTTAAAAAACATTGAAAAAACAGAACCTGCTAAAAAACTCAGAGCTAAGGCTACCGAAGTTATAACAAAACTCAACAAGGCTAACGGCAAATATCTGGATAACGCCTCTACGATTAAAGCCGGAGGCAGGGAGCATAATGTAAACAGTCTCTTTAAAGATATGTCAAATTACCTTGATGACTTTACTAAAAAAGCATCTAAAACATCTGATGATAAAGAGACATTTGTTGATAAATTTCATAAAAAAGCTAAGCAATTACGTTATGCAACTAATATCATTGCAGTCGGTGCATTATCAGCTTTCTTATGTATAATACCAAAGCTCTATCAAACAGGTGATAAATTCCCTGGAGTAGATGGTCTTAATACAGGAGAAGATCCTAATGCAGTTAATACTGCCGGAACAAAACAGCAAGACAATGCTGAAGTAAAGGGGGCTGAGTAATGAGAGTTAATGGTTATTCATCGGCAGCACCCCGTGCTTCATATAAACAAAATATAAATAATCAGCCGGCTTTCGGAAATACTATTGCAAATCGTGCATTTGAATCATTAGGCAAAGCATGTAATATAGATTCTAACGGTTCATTAACAAGAACAATGTTCTTTCTTGTTGCTACATTATTTATGCTTGGCGGCAGATTTTTTGAGTCCCGCAGTAATGATGAAAAAAGAGAGGTAGTAACACGTGATATTCCTGCGGTTGCTCTTTCTGTAGCAGGTGCGCCGATTATTAATAAGGCTGTTGCATATGCTGTTACTAAAAAATCAGGTGTACCGATATCTGTAATGGGTAATCCTGATGATCCGATAGTTTCAATAGGCAAGGATAAAGCAGGAAATCCTAAATTTAGCGCAGGTAAACAGGGTAAAGTATTCAGCTCTTCTTTTGCTTCTCAAAAGCAAATAATAGATTGGTATTCTGATTTTAATAATTTGGATAATCCTGTTGTTAATTTTTCAGAAACTGTTGACAAACACGGCGGTAAGCTGGAAAAAGCTTTCAACAAGCTTGGTTTAACAGATATGTTACAAGCAGTTACCGGCAAAAAAGATAACAAAGGTATTATAGATGCCATTAAAGAGGCAAAGGCTAATAATACCGAGGCGTTCCAGAATTTGGAAAAAGCTTTGAAAGAAGTACCAAAAGATAATAATCTTCTTAAATTTGCTAAAAAAGCACACGCATATGTAAAACTCGGCGGTATTGCATTTATGGCAGCTACCCTCGGTTATTTTTTACCTCATTTGAATATCATTACTACGAGAAAAAAATACCAGAAAAAATTAGACGAAGGACAGATATCCAAGCAGGATTTTGATATCAGAATGCAGAGAACATCCCCTGTGTTCAGAGTTTCTTCAGGTATATTGAGTTTCCATCGTTCATCTGCCCAAAAGACATTTAAAAATCTTTTGAGCATGATGGATAATGCTGCTGTTGCTCAAACTAATAAGTAAAGCGCATTTGTTGTATTTCAATATCATCTATGTCGCATAGTTCATTTGCGATGCTGATGCCTGTTTCATCGTTTATAATTTCTAGCAGTATCAGACCTTTCGGAGAGCATTTACCGTTAATTTCTTCGTGCAGTCCTATTCTGGTTTTTATTGTACAACCGTATTTAGTTAAAATTTCCTGTACTAATATCGCTGTATCGAGGCGATTGTTTATTTTTATACCTATAATTGTTGTCATTGTTCCTCCCATATATTGTAAAAACCCGCTTTTAATAAAATGAAGCGGGTTTTTTAGAATTTTTTATCTTACTTCTAATTTTTTAGTTTCTTCATTTGCCGATTTCAATTTAGGAAGGTCAAGACGAAGTATGCCGTTATCTAAATGAGCCTGAGCTTCTGAGATATTAATTTCCTGAGGGAAATATACTGTTCTGCAGTAATCTCCATAAGCAAATTCTGTTTTGTGATATTTTTTTGTTTTTTCTTCTTTTTCTTCTTGTTTTTTGGCGGAAATAGTCATATATGATTTATTTAGTTCTATATCAATGTCTTCTTTTTTTATTCCGGGAACTTCAACCCTTATTCTGTATTCGTTGTCGAATTCTTTTATGTCAACAGGAATAGTCAGACCTTTAGTTTCTTTTTCCAGTACATATTCCGGAAACACAGAATCAAAACTGCGGCGTAATATGGAATTAATTTCTTCATTTAAAGTATTAATAAAAGTATCGGGCTTTCTTATTAAATATTTCATGCTGACTCCTTTGTTTTTTTGTTTTTGATAAAGCTGAATATTTTTATGTATATTTTGAACAAAAAAAATCCTGCTTACATTGCCGGAAAGCAGCATTTTAGGTTAAACGTTAGAGTTAAGTTTGTTCGAGAGAATTTCGAGATAATGCGTGTGAGCGTAATTTTGAACGGCGTTTGGAAAGGTTCGCCTCTGAAAAGCGGCGACACCAGATTAAAATATACAAAAAAGCTTTCTTTAATTTTTAAAGAAAGCTTTTTTTAATTATTGTTTAATTTTTTATTTTAAAGCACCTCTAACTATTTTAGCAAAGCTGTCAGCTTTAAGGCTTGCACCGCCGACCAATGCGCCGTCAATGTCAGATTGAGCCATTTGCTCTTCAATAGTTTCAGGTTTTACACTTCCGCCGTATAGGATTCTGATAGCATCAGCAGCATTAGCGCCTGCGATATCTTTTACAACGCCTCTAATCATAGCGATTACTCTGTTTGCTTCAACTGAATCACAAGTTTTGCCTGTGCCGATAGCCCAGATAGGTTCGTAAGCAATGATTGATTTAGCAACTTCATCCGGAGTAAGTCCGTTTAATGCAGCTTTAATCTGGGAAGCTATGTGAGAGTCAGTAACACCTGCTTCTCTTTGTTCAAGAGATTCACCGCAGCAGATAATAGGTACAAGACCTTCTGCCAAGATTTTTTTAGCTTTTTTGTTAACCATTTCATCAGTTTCACCAAAGTATTGTCTTCTTTCGGAGTGACCGATGATAATGTATTCACAACCTGCATCTTTAGCCATTTCTACAGAAACTTCGCCTGTAAAAGCGCCTTGAGTTTCAAAATAGCAGTTCTGGCATGCGAGTCTTACTCTTCCGCAGCCGCAATCTGTCATAGCTTTGTTAACTGCATACAAAGATGTAAATACAGGTGCAACAACAACTTCAGGCATTGTTGCTTTATCCATATCTTTTAATTCTGCCATTAAATCATTAACCAATTGAGCAGATTCTGCCTGCAACTTGTGCATTTTCCAGTTACCGGCAATAACGGGTCTTCTTGACATAATAAAATCTCCTTTTTTGTACCGTATTACAATTGAATAGTAGACAAAACAAGGAGATTTATCAAGAATAATTATATATTCAGGTTAGCTAAAATTTAGATTAAAACCAAGTAATTTAATAGGCTCGTTGTTTTCCCGTTCAAGCCAGGTCTGTGTTCTGTTCATAGATCGTTGTTCGTTAACCTGTTTTACAAGTACCGCAAAATTTATATCAATAAAGTTTATCGATTTAACTTCTTCCACGTGATAATGCTCTGAGCCGCAGTTAGGGCAGTATTGTGATTCCGGAATTATTGTGTCGAATTTTATTATGCTTTTTCTTTTGACATTGCAGCAGTTGCAGCGTGTAAGATACCATCTGTTCTCTATGTATTTTCCGCAGTCGGGGCAGTAGCCGGCATCTTTGTCAGGAGAAATTTTGGGATGTGTACATTCCTTCTTATGAAAACAAAACATATTGATTACCTCACATTAGGCTGACTTTTTCTTATTAATAAATTTTTGGATAAAGTCAATTGTAAAGATTGTTAAACCCGTATATTAAAACCTTAAAGTTTTAGCATATTTATGACGATTTTACAATTCAGAAGGCAAAAGATAAGGAGTTACTATGGCAGATTCTGTAAATTTAAACCCGTTTGTTTCATCGTCAATTATTGATTATAAAAAGTTTATAGAAGGTAAAAGCACAGGTGAAGCTAAAAATTATGCCTCGAGTGCGGCAAATGTAACTTATGATTCCGAAGATGAAGAATCCGGTCTTGTTGAAGAACAAACTGGCGTTGCCGTTGTTACGGAAGATATGAAAGAAAAAGTTGAGGCTTCTGCCGATAATTTGCTTAACGCTTTTAATATTGATATAGGTACTTATTTTTTAAGAGAATCTCAGGTGCTAAGCACTGTAGATTGGGAATGTGACCAACAGGTTAAAGAGGCGCAAATAAAAGCCGTAGAGGTCAGCACACAGGTTGTAGCGTTAATAGAAAAATACCAGAAAGAATTTTTAGAAAGTTATACCGGTGATGGAACGAATATTGAAGCAGATTTTGTTGCATTTTTAGAAACCAAGCCGGATTACAAAGCTATAAATGAAAAGTTCAACCTGAGTGATGTTTATGATGACGATTTGGCGAATGCACAAAATAGCATAGATGACCTGAATGTACAAATTGAAAACTTAAAAAAATCCGGAAAAACAGATGATAAAACTCTATTCAATATTCAAAGTTTAGAAAGTTATCGTGAAGTTATTGAAAACAACATGAGTGTTCTCAAACAAAGTCAGCAATACAGACAAGCAGCAGAAGGTAAATAAAAAAATATATCAATTTTAAAAATAAGCCGAAATCATACTCACAATTTCGGCTTATTTTTTGCCTGTATGTATGGTCAAGCATGGTATTTGCTTGACAAATCAGAATGAGCATATAAGATTGTATAATGGATGGGCATAGTATGCCCTTAATGCCAACTTTGGCTCCACCTATTTGAAATATAATAGACGTAGTAGAATATTTATTAAAAAAAGGAGATTACTCTCATGGCACGCGAAAAGTATGAACGTACGAAACCGCACGTTAACATTGGTACAGTAGGCCACGTTGACCACGGTAAAACTACATTGACAGCAGCAATCACTTCAGTTTTGGCAGCAGCTGGTCAAGCTCAAGCTAAAAAATTCGATGAAATCGATGCTGCTCCTGAAGAAAAAGCAAGAGGTATTACTATCTCTACTGCTCACGTAGAATACGAAACAGCAACAAGACACTATGCTCACGTTGACTGCCCCGGCCACGCTGACTATGTTAAAAACATGATTACAGGTGCTGCACAAATGGACGGCGGTATCCTCGTTATCGCTGCTACAGATGGTCCGATGCCTCAAACTCGTGAACACATCTTGTTAGCAAGACAGGTTGGTGTTCCAAGATTGGTTGTATTCTTGAACAAATGCGACATGGTTGATGATGAAGAACTCCTCGAACTCGTAGAAATGGAAACAAGAGAATTGTTGACTTCTTATGAATTCGACGGTGACAACATCCCTGTTATCAAAGGTTCTGCTTTGAAAGCATTAGAAGCTGTTCAAGCTAATCCGAACATCCAAAGAGGCGAAGACAAATGGGTTGACAAAATTTGGGAATTGATGGATGCAGTTGACTCTTACATCCCGACTCCTGAACGTGACTTAGACAAACCATTCTTGATGCCGGTTGAAGACGTATTCTCTATCACAGGTCGTGGTACTGTTGCTACAGGTCGTGTTGAAAGAGGTAGAGTTAAAGTTGGTCAAGAAGTTGAAATCGTTGGTTTCGGCGAAACTAAGAAAACAACTGTTACAGGTGTTGAAATGTTCAGAAAACTGTTAGACGAAGGTCTTGCAGGTGATAACATCGGTGCATTGCTCCGTGGTATCGATAAAACTGAAGTTCAGAGAGGTCAAGTATTGGCTGCTCCTGGTTCTATTACACCTCACACTAAATTTACAGCTAACGTTTACGTTTTGACAAAAGAAGAAGGCGGACGTCACACTCCTTTCTTCCCTGGTTACAGACCTCAGTTCTACATTAGAACAACTGACGTAACTGGTTCTATCAAATTTGACGGCGAAATGGTTATGCCTGGTGACAACGTTGTTATGGACGTTGAATTGATTGCTCCTGTAGCTATCGAACAAGGTATGAGATTCGCTATCAGAGAAGGCGGACGTACAGTTGGCGCCGGCGTTGTAGACAAAATCATCGCATAGCGGATTTGCGGACGGGTGAAATCCGGAAAGCGAGGTATGAAGTGAGCAAAAGCAAAGCGTAGCGAACGGCAGTACCGAGCGATAAGCAAATTCAAGACAGCGGATTTTGGAAAATACAAATACAAGAAACTGCCCGGAATTTTTCCGGGCAGTTTCTATATTTAAATAAACCAGATAACTAGATTAATATAGATTAGTATTTTTTGTTACGAATTCAACAATATCAAAATCTTTAACTTTGTCTCCGAGCATTTTTAATACATCTGGCAGGACTTTTAAATTTTCCTGAATTTTTTCTTTAGGGGTATTGGATTCCAAAAATTTGTTAACTTCAACCACTAAGTTTTCCTGTTGTTTTTCGCAAAAAGCGACTACATCTTTGAATAATGAGGTTATTTTATCCGGCTTTGTTTGGGGGTGAATCAGTACATTTAACCAGTTTACAAAATTTTCCTGCTGATGATAATCCATAAGATAAGGTCCGTCAAGTGCCTCTTTGGCTATATTGGGAACAATTTTCGCTGTTTCTTGCATATGGTTTGCAAGTTCTTTATTTTTCATAATGCCGCCGGTCATAGCCTCGAGCACATATTTTGATGTCGTAGAATCAGTATTATTAATAATTGCGTCAGCAAGTTCCATTGCTTGCGGATTGGTTTTTGAGGCTTCTATCATATCTTCAACAACAGCCTGCCTGTAGCTTATTCCTCTTTTGCTTATTTGGGACATATCAATATTGGTCGGCAGCATTGCACGGTATGTTGACAATTCTAAGGTATCGGCAATGATACCCATGTGTTTTGTATTAAGCTGTTTAATTTCTGATGCAAACTGTTTTATTTCAGGGATTTTTTCAGCATAGTAGTCAATTGTTTGAATAATTTCTTCTCTTGTTCTTGTGTCAGGCTTTCTTGTAATTGCCCCCATTTGTTCAAATCCGCTAAATAATCTTCTTACAGGTTCTTTAATTGGTGATTCTGCTATTTTGCTGAATAAAGCCATTTTGTTATATCCTTTCTTATATATACGTTTGAGATTATAAAACATGTGAATATAAAAAATTGCTATTATAGAGAGTTTGTTTTAACCCATCGGATAATTTTTTAAGAATTTATAAGATTTTGTATATTGTGAATACAGATGCAAGAACCTTGCTTAACTGTTAATGTTTTCACACACCTGTTTTTTTCTGATAGAATTGAAAATGAATTTATTAAGTATAAGGGATAGAATTTATGTTGGATATGATTTTGGGACATTTGATAGCGTTTATTGAGGGGGTTATTGCCAAAACCGGAGCATGGGGAATAATGCTGCTTATGGCAATAGAATCCTGTAATATTCCGTTACCGAGTGAGGCTATATTGCCTTTTGCCGGTTATATGGTGACAAAAGGAGTATTTAGTATACATGTAGCAGCTTTTGCAGGGGCATTAGGATGTGTGTTGGGTTCTATACCATCTTATTATCTTGGATATTTTGGCGGTCGTCCGTTTGTTGAAAAATACGGCAAATGGTTTTTAATCAGCAAAAAAGACCTTGAAGATGCTGATAAGTGGGTTCAAAAATATGGTGATTGGGCATTTTTTATATGCAGAATGCTCCCTGTAGTAAGAACGTTTATCTCTTTTCCGGCAGGAATATTGAGGGCTAAAAAACGTATATTTTTCACTTTAACATTTTTAGGCTCGCTTGTTTGGAGTTATTTTCTTGTTTTTGTCGGTGTAAAAATGGGGCAGAATCTTGAAGCTTTCAAACATATATGGCACAAGTTCGATGTTGCAATAGTCGCTATATGTTTTGTTCTTGGTGTTGCTTATCTTTACAAACATTTTAAACATTTAAAAGAATCATAAGAGTTGTCGTATTGATAAATTTGAGACAATAAAGTTTATAAATAAAAAAGCCCTCAATTGTTATACAGTTGAGGGCTTTTTGTTTTATGTAATTATAATTACTTGCTGCAAGAACAGCATTCGCTTCCGCAGCCGAAGTATTCTTTAACTTCGTTTACTCTTACTTTGATACGTCCGTCAACAGCAATGCCTTCGCCTGTTTTTTCAGAGATAAGCAGCGGGTTGATATCCAGCTCATCAATGAATTTAAAGTCATTAACCATCTGAGACAATCTGAGAAGAGTTTCCTGAATTTGTGCAATATCAGCCGGTTTAGTACCTCTTGCACCTTTCAAGAGTTCATATGCTTTAACTGACTTAATCATTTCGTCAGCGTCGATGTCAGTTAACGGAGCGATTCTGAAAGTAACATCTTTCATAGTTTCGATGAATACACCGCCTAAACCGAACATCATCATCGGACCGTATTGCGGGTCTGTCGCAATACCGCAAACCATTTCACGGTTGCCTTTAACCATTTCTTGAATGATTACACCTTCAAGACCGTCAATAAGACCTTTTTCAGTCAATTTAGCGATTAAGTCTTTGTATTCAGCTCTTAACTGTTCTTCTGACTGGATGTTTACTCTTACACCGCCTACATCAGTTTTGTGAGATGTTGTTTTAGAAGTCATCTTCATAACAACTGGATATCCGATAGAGTTGCCAAGGCTTACAACTTCTTCTTCGTTTGTTGCAAGACCGTATTTGCAAGCTCTGATACCGTAAGCATTTAATACATCGATAGATTCGAGTGTTGTTAACTGAGCACGTCCGTCAGCAACTGCTGCTTTGATGATTTTTTCAGCTTTAGCTTTGTCAACATCAAATACAGGCATTTTGCCTTCAGGTCTTTCCATCCATTTTCTTTGCTGGTTAAGTCTGTTGAATCCGTCAGCAGCTTCTTCAGCATACATAAAGAACGGCATATTAACATCCATGTTGGAAAGTTTTGTGAAGAATTCGCTCTTAGTCATGAAAATACCGATGATTGGTTTTTCAGGATATTTAGCTTTGATTTCCATCAATGCCTGAGCAACATCAATATCTTTCAAGCCCAAGAACGGTAAGTAGATAACACCTATCATATCAACATTTTCATCAGCAATAACTGTTTCAAGTGTTTGTTTGTAGTGTTCGATAGGAGCTGAAGCAATCATATCTACTGGGTTTTTAACACTTGCTGCTGCCGGTAAGAAGCTTCTTAATTTTTCTTTTGTAGCGTCAGAAAGCTTAGCCATTTGCATACCGTATTCGCAAACAGCGTCGGTAGCCATGATGCCAGGACCGCCGGAGTTTGTGATGATAGCTACTCTGTCACCTTTCGGTATCGGAGAAGTTGCAAATACTTTAGCTGTAGCAAAAAGGTTTTTCAAAGAATATTCTCTGATAACACCTGACTGCTGTAATAAAGCGTTAGCAGCTTTGTCTGCACCTGCTAAAGAACCTGTGTGAGAAGATGCAGCGGAAGCACCTGCTGCTGAACGTCCTGCTTTTAAAGCAAGGATAGGTTTTTTCTTGGTGATTCTTGTAGCTAATTTTCTGAAGTTAGCAGGGTTTTGGATAGATTCCATGTATAACAAAATCTGTTGTACATCGTCTTCGTTTTCCCAATACTCAATAGCTGTTTCTGCGTTAACATCAGCCTGGTTGCCGATTGAAATAAATTGAGCAAAACCGAGGTTGAGGTCTTTTAAGATGTTCAAGATACCGCCGCCTAAAGCACCTGATTGAGAAACAAAACCGATGTTGCCTCTTTCAGGAAGAGATTCTGCAAAGCAGCCGTCCATTCTGATATCAGGAGCTGTGTTAACAACGCCTAAGCAGTTAGGACCAACGCATCTCATACCGTATTCTTTTAATTTTGCAACGAGTTCTCTTTCTGCTTGTGCACCTTCTTCGCCTGCTTCTTTAAAGCCTGCGGAAATGATACAAATGCCTTTGATTCCTTTTTCGTGGCATTCATCGATTGCGTTTAATACAAATTTTTGTGCAATAACTATGATTGCTAAATCCACATTGCCGGGGATTTCTTTAACGCTTGTGTAAGCTTTAAAACCTTGAATTTCTCCGCCTTTAGGGTTAACAGGATAAATATCACCCGTAAAATTATATTCTTTTAATCTTTTCATGATGTCAGAACCGATGGTATGGTCCTTTGTTGACGCACCGATAACAGCAATTGCTTTCGGACGCATAATTTTGTCTAGTTGTTCTTTTAGCATGTGTTCACCTTTCTTTTGAATTTATGCCTTGTTTTATGATTTCACGATTAAGATTTTAAAAATCACGATAAGTTTATTTCCATCAATATAATTATCATACGAAAATAATTTTTGTACAAATAGCCTCTCTTTCTAAGATATTTTGCTCTTTTGTATACTAAATATAAAAAACTGCAAAAAAGCCTAAAACCTTTATAAAAAGAAGTTTTAGACTTTTTAATATAGATTTTAATTGACTTAAGTTGTAATTATTCCAATTTACCTGACTCCAGCAGTTTTTCAACATGTTCAATCATAATATTGTGTATATCTTCAACGGGCAAAGTACCGTCAATGCTGACAAAGTTATAGACTGGTTTCATTTTATTATATTGTTCAAGGCATTTAGCCTGATAAATTTTGAAACTTTCATAAAAGTCTGTGCTTAACCCGATGTCACGTCCGGACTCCCAATAATCCAATCCGGTTGTACCTATTACACGTTTGAGCAGAATATCAATAGGCATATCAAGATAAAAGATTAAATCCGGCTCCGGTGCGTAGTCATAAAGTTTTTTGACCCATTCAAAATCCAAACCTCTTACAACATCGCGGGCAAACGCAGTGTAGGTATATCTGTCCAGTAATACTACAAAACCTGCATCCAGTGCCGGAATAATAGTGTTTTCCAGCCTGTCAGCAAAATCTGCAGCATACAAAAGGCTGAAAGTTGTTGCGTTTAAAAGGTTTCTGTCTTTTGCATCATCAATAACATTGGCAATCAGCCGGCTTGTTTTCCATTCCGACACCATGCAGCCGTAGCTTTTATCTTCTATCCAGCGGCGCAGCAGTTCTATCTGTGTAGATTTTCCTGATCCGTCAGTACCTTCTATTACTATCAACAGACCTTTATGGTTATGAGCCTTGCGATTGTTTTCCATCAGATTTCAATTCCTTTTTGTTTTAACAGTTCTGTTACGTATTTTCTCAACAACACCTGTTTTGTATGAATTGTATTGTTTGCATCGATTCTTACAAGTCCGTATTCGTCAACCATAGCAGAATACTCTTCATTAACCCTGTTTTGGAAAATTACATAACTCTTGTAAGGGTTATTGCTGAGTTTTAAATCCATACCTGCCTCATAAAAAGAAGGGGCGCGGTTTGAGCAGATTCTTTCAAGTGAAATTTCAGCAGAAATATTATAATAAAGCGCCAAATCGGGTTGAACGGCAAATCCGTAAAGGTTGCGTACCCAGTCTCTGTCTACGCCTCTTGCGACATCGCGGGCAAACGCAGTGTAAACATATCTGTCCGCAAGCACTATAAAACCGGCTTTCATTGCAGGGATAATTATTTGTTCTAATCTGTCGGCAAAGTCCACTGCATGCAGCAGGCTGAATGTTCGGGGGCTTAAAAGATTTTTTTTCTTAGCTTTTTTGGTAGTTTGGGATATTAAATCAGAAGAGTTCCACTCCGTGAAAATAACATCCAGATTTTTTGCCTTTAACCAGTCCCTGAGTATTGCCAGCTGGGTAGATTTTCCGGAGCCGTCTATACCTTCGACACATATCAAAGTACCGGGGAGTCCGTGCGGTTTTGATAACCTCATTTAGATTGCCTTTCTTTGTATAAAACCTTTTAGAACGCTTTATAAATTAATATATCATATTTTTTTAAATATTAAAATCAACTTATCCGCATTTATTGTTTGAACGAGCCTGTAATTTTGCTTTATAAAACCGCAAATCTGATACCCCCAGCCGTTGCATATAAATGCTTTATCATCAGTAGATGTCAGGATAATAAACATCTCCGGCTTAGTTTTTGCATAGTGCTGCACCACATTATTTTCTTTATACAAATCAAGCAGTGCTGGTATAAGATAGTTATATGTATCAGATTTTCTGCCGGAAAGAAAATTAACCAGCAGCCCTTCCTGCAGTACTACTACAGTATCTTGGGGTTGTGTCATTTTATCAACAGTATCAAGCATTGTACTAAATACTTTTGCTGAAATTTTATCCGTATACACGCTGCCGTAGGGTGTTGAAATTTTAGTATCAAGTAATTTGAGGGTCTGTAAATTAGAACAAAAAGCTGCAGTGCCCATCAAAAACAGAAAAAACATAACTGTGTAAACAAATGTTTTTCTTGTATTTTTAAAGTAAAAATCTTTTAAAATTACAATTAAAGCTAAAAGCAGTAAAGGTAAAAAATAGCGTCCGTACTGATTTATCTGCACAAAGAAAAAGGATTTTATGCCTGCCGCAAGAGAAAATAAACTAATAAACAAAATCGGAAGGTTTTTAAATATATCTTTAATTTTTATCACTGTCAAAACAAAAAGCACCATTGCAGCGGAATAGAACACAAAATTTATCAGCACCTGTGAATAAAAAATTCCGGCTGCCGTACAAATTAAAAATAGAAGAATATACAATGCATATTTAGCTCTATTGTTTTTACTGACAGCATCAATACCTCGATTGAGCCAATATATAAAAGCAAGAATAACAAAAGAAAAAACAAAAGATTTTAAAGCAATGAAAAAATATTTTAACGAGAAAAAGAATGTTCCCGTATAATATGCTTTCATATCAGAAGAATTTGCAAATTTTAACCATATATCAATGTAATTTATAAAATCCGGAAAACTTAAGCCCTGTAAAATCAAAATACAAACGCACAAAATCGGCATAGCCAAAAAACAGACTGTTGCTTTTAGCATTTTCAGAATATTTGTACGTTTTACAAGCAAACATACAAATATCACCAGAGCCGGAAGTATAAATTCGTATTTGTTTGCGGCTGCAAGTCCGCACAAAAATGAGGAAAGATACAAAAAAATGTTTTTGTCTGATTTTAAATATTTTACAAAAAACAGCGCTGCAAAAATAATCGCACACAGCCCGTACACTATACCATAAGAATAAGGTGTAACAAAATTCATCACATCCGGATTAAAACAACAAAAATACAAAACGAAAAATGTTATTGCAAATGACAAAAATTTGTCACAAAATTCTCTGCTCAATGCATACGATCCGTATATCAGCAAAATGGCATTAACTGCTCCGACTGCTGTATAAGTTTTTATACTAACACCGAACAACTTTATGATTAAAGCATTAAACAAATATGCAAAAGGACCGAACAATGCAAGTACATCTTTGTATAACACACCGCCTTGGACAATAGCTTTGGGCAGATATATTTCTTTACCGAAATCAATATATAAATCTGTCATTTTATATTTAAAAAGGAAAATATTTATCAAAAACAGAACCAGTAAAATTAAAAATGTTTTATACTCTTTTTTTATAAAATCCATTTTTATTTTTTCCTCATGATATGGGCTATTTCGGTGTTTCCAATTGTTTGTTGCTCATTGTAGTTTTGGAATACCCATTTGCAAACATCCTTTCCGTATGTTTTGCAGTATGAGTTATTGTCTTTGGTGTCGAATACGATTATATATTCGGGTTTATATTTTGCATATGCATTTATTATTCTGTCCGCACCATAAGCACCTGCAATTGCTTCGTCATAGTGGCTGTATAAAGGTATGGAATCTCTGTCCGTTAAAAAATTCAATAAAGGAGCTTGTCCCAGCACAATCAGCTTATTTTCTGCTGATGTGTTTTTATTAATATATTCAACGAGCGGTTTTAAGACAGATTCTTCGGTTTTTGTTACGGCGATATTCCCGTACGGTGTGGACAATTCTTTATCCTTCAAAACAACGCCCACAAGATTAAGCCTGAATGCCGCAAAACTTAGAAATATAAGGATTGCGCATATTGTTTTTTCAAATATATCTGACTTGTTGTTAAAGTAAAATCTTTTTAGAACAACGAATAAAGCTATAGCAAGCAGAGGCAGAAAATAACGTCCGTAAAAATTAGCGGATAAAAACCAGAAAGATTTTAAACTTATAACAAGTGATGCCCCCGTGAGGAATAAAACCTTTTTGTCCTCTTTTATCTGTTTTATTTTGAAAATTGACAACAATAAAACCAGATATGTCAAAAATCCCCAAAAACTGTAAGAAAAATATTCTGTTAACGGAAAATATACCATTACAAAGATTGCAAGAACCGTCCACAAACAGGCTCTTAAAAACTTAGCTCGCTTTGATTTATTTTCATAAAGTTTGTACATTATCGAGAACAGTGCACCTGCTGCTAAAAAAGTTTTTATTGCGGAAATTAAAGATTCCTTATTTATATAACAGGTTAATGCATAAACTTTTTTTAAATAAGGCTGGTGCAAAAAGTTTTTTAAAAGTGATAAGTATGATGATATATCTTGAAAATTCAAGCCCTGTAACAATAAAACAACTGCACATGTCACAGGCACAACCAAAAAGCATACAATGCTGTTCAAAACCGTTTTCAAATCACATTTTTTTACAAAGAAAAAAATGAATAAAAACAACCCGTAAAGACAAAACTCATATTTACACGATGCACTCAGCCCGCCGCAGAAAAATGCAGTATATAAAAACAATTTTTTATCTGTTTGTAAAAATTTAAGATACATCAGCACGGAAACAAGACATGCTCCGAGTCCGTACACAATGGCATAAGAATACGGGGTTATAAAATTCATAAGCCCCGCATAAAAGCAGCAGTAATACATTACAAAAACAGTCAGCACAACAGATAAAAAAGTGCTCAAAAATTTTCGGCTTATAAAATAAATGCAGCTTAAAATAACAGCACAGTTAATTGTCCCAAGAATGTAAAAAGTGCTTATGTTAACAGGGACAAATTTTAATACAAAACCGTTAAACAAATACGAAAAAGGACATACAAATGTGTTAAAAATATCCCTGTACAAGACGCCTCCCTGCGATACCATTTTTGAAAAAAGCAATTCTCTTCCAAAATCGGTATGGATATTTATCATTTTGCCGTTAAACATAAAAATATTTATAAAAAATAAAATGACAATTATAAAAAAAGGTTTGTATGTTTTTAGCTTTTCCATAGATTTAATTCTAACAGCAGCGTAAGAATGTTGCAAAAAATGAATGACTTTTATCTCATTCAAAAGGTGTAGTTTTTAATTTTCTTATTTAACTTTTAAAAAAATCACCCGTTATTTTAATTGGAAACGTTATTTTACATAGAGAATATACGGATAAATTAAGACTTATGACAGAATCTTTGCACAGACAAGAAGCTTTTTTAAAAGTAGGCAATTACAATTCCGATGTGTTTGAGGCGATTAATGAAGCAAAAGATTATATTGCGCATAATGACTGTCCGTTTTTAAGTATTGATATATCCGGCTTAAATGTAATAGACGCCCTTAAAGTTTGCGTATTAGCGTCTACATACCATTTTGCAAAATACTGCAAAGGCAGAATAAAATGGTTTGTTAAAGATAGAAAAATCAAAGATCAGATAGAACTTCTTAAGCTTGATAATGTAGAAATCGAGATAAAACAAACACGAAGAAATTACGCTGATTTTGGAGAAATACCGTTAAGAAACTTAAGACTTTGCCATTAATTTAAAGCTTCATATTTATTTTGTTGTAGAATTAAATATATGAGTCAGGAAAATATTATTGAAGTTTGGAATGCAGTGTTGAATGTTTTGGAGAATCAAATCTCCGAGTCAACTTTTGCCACCTGGATTTTGCCTTTAGAACCTCAATATTACGATGACAATTGTTTTGTTGTGCATACAGGTCAGGCATTTGCCGTGAATTTATTGAGAGGCAACCATTACAACCAAATATCAGACGCGGTAAAAACAGTTCTTAACAAGGAATTGGAAGTAAAAATTATTTTTGATGAAGAACTGCAAAAAAAGATTGAAAAAAAATCAAAAGTTCGTGCTGCAGCTGCCCAATCTCAGGAACAACAGCAAAAACCAAAGTATGACAGCCTGACTCAGATGCAGTCATCAAATTTGAATTTAAAATATAAATTTGAAAATTTTGTAGTAGGCTCAAATAACAAACTTGCCTATGTAGCGGCACAGACTGTTGCTCAAAAACCGGGCGAAAAATATAATCCGTTATATATATACGGCGGTCCGGGGCTGGGAAAAACTCATATAATGCAGGCAATAGGTCATTATGTAATCAAAAACCGTCCGGATTTAAAAGTTCTTTTTATTACTGCTGAGGAATTTGTTAATGATGTTGTTAATGCCCTTGCAAGAGGTGACGAAAAAACAAAAAATATGAACAAATTCCGCAAAAAGTATAGAGAAGTTGATGTTCTGTTGATTGATGATATCCAGCTTATAGCCGGTAAAACAAGAACAGAAGAGGAAGTATTTAATACATTTAATACCCTTCATGGCGCAGGCAAGCAGATAGTTTTGACTTCTGACAGGACGCCAAAAGAAATTCCCTCGCTTTCAGACAGACTGATAAGCCGTTTTGAATGGGGATTGATGGCAGATATCCAGCCTCCCGATATTGAAACCAGAATGGCTATTTTGTCTAATCTCTCCAGAGATTCCAGTATTGAAGTGCCCAATAATATTATAGAGTTTCTGGCAACAGTATATGCCAGCAACATTAGAGAGCTAGAGGGAGCGTTTAACCGTGTAACCGCTTATGCAAGTATTAATGAAACGCCTCTGACTATTGACAACGTAAAAAAGATTATAAATTATGAAGAAAAAGAAAATGTTTTTTCTTTTGACGGTATAGTCGACGAGGTCGCAGATTATTACAGTGTGCCTGCAAAAGATATTAAAGGTTCAAGCAGGAGTGCAAAAATTGCGGAGGCAAGACAGGTTTCGATATATCTGTGCAGAGAGCTGACAAAACAGAGCCTGCCGGCAATCGGAGACTTTTTTAACAAAAAACATACTACGATATTGTATTCATATGACAAAGTTAAGGATGAATTAAAGACAAATAATTCTCTTTTGCACACTGTAGAAACAATCGCCAAACGATTGAATAAATAATTTTGCTGCTATCATTTGTACATACAAACAAAAATTAAGTTTTGTAACACGCAATTCCTAAAATAGTCAATTTCGACTTGTGAGAATACTTATATAGCATGTGAAACGGATGAAAAGTGAAGTTATAAAAATCCGTTTATTAAAATTAGTGTTAACAAGTGTGAGATTACTACTATGCAGCCAATTCATTACGGAGCACCTATCTACCCCAACTGTTTCGACCTCTTAACAACTCATGGCGTTGTTGCAGACGATGTTGTAGGGTATATTACAGATCAGCCGTCACCTTATTTACAAAATTATGTGGCACAAAGAGGCTGGCCGCCGTCAGTACCGGGCAGAATTTTACCCGATCCGCTGCCGGCAGCACCTGCTCCGGCTCCGTTGCCTCGCAATGATGTATACCAGACCGTTGCACAAGAAAAACCGCATACACCGGAAGGATTGCCGTCAAAAAATCAAATAAATGATTTTGTAAAACAACCTCATCATGACGGCTGGAAGAAAGTTGCGCTTGGTCTGCTATTAACCGGTATTACTGCATTTGGTCTTTATAAACTCGGTGCGGGTATTAAAGCTCTGCGCGGCACAACCGGAAATACCGCTACACCATGGTATCAATCTGTCGGCAACGCATTAAAATCTGCTGCAAAATCAGTCGGCAATTTCTTTAAAAATATCTGGGCAAAAATTAAACCTTAATTTTCTTTCTGATGTCCGAATTTATTGACTATAGCCTGCGCCATTTGAACAGGAAGCAATCTGTTTAATGCATCCGGAACTATATAATCTACTGATAATTCCTCTTCTTCAACCATTGACGCTATCATAATTGCGCATTCGAGCTTTATATCATCGGTGACTTTTTTAATGCCGCCGTCTAAAAGCCCTTTAAACAATCCGGGGAATACAAGGAGATTGTTTATCTGATTTGGATAATCGCTCCTGCCCGTTGCAACAATATATGCTCCTGCCGCTTTTGCATCGTCAGGCAGAATTTCAGGCTCTGGATTTGCCAGCGCAAAAATAACCGGACGGTATTCCATACTTTCAACCATCTCTTTTGTTAACAGACCGCCTTTGGATACTCCTATAAAAATATCCGCGTTTTTAATTATATCGTTAAGAGTTCCTCTCTCATCATCAGGATTCGTAATTTGAGCAAGCTCTTCCAGATATTTGTCGTTTGTGTCTCTTCCTTTATATACAACACCGTTAATATCGTAAAGGATAATATTTTTTGCACCGGCATGTATAAGCAGCTTTGCAATTGCGCTGCCTGCAGCTCCTGCACCGGTTATAACGGTTTTTGTATCTTCAAGTTTTTTGCCGACTAGAGCAAGTGCATTTAAAATACCTGCCAGTACAATGATTGCCGTACAATGCTGATCATCGTGCAGTACAGGTATGCTCAAAGTTTCTGACAAAGTTGTTTCAATATCAAAACAATCAGGGGCTGCTATATCCTCAAGGTGTATAGCTGCAAAAGAGTCTTCAAACATCTGTACAATTTTGATTAATTCAAGTTTGTTTTGCGTCTTTATACAAAAAGACATTGAGTCAACATCAGACATTTCCGCATGTAGTGCTGCTTTGCCTTCCATAACAGGAATTGCAGCAAGTGCCCCGATATTGCCGTAACCAAGAACTGCAGTACCGTCAGAAACTATTGCAACTGGCTTAGGGCGCTTCTGTTCTGTAAGTTCTGTTTCTATAACCCCGCCAGCCAGTTCATGCAGCTGCAGAGAACGCTCTTTTACATCACCTTTTAATTTTGAAATATCGAGCATAAAGACATTTCTGGCAATAGCTCCGAAAAAGTCTTTTAAATCAGCTACAGTCTCTTTTAATACAGGTATATCAACATTAAAATTAATATCGCTTACAAAATCCTGTATTAAAGACAAATCTATCGCGCAAAAATTTATGTATATGTTTTCCAGTGCAAGTTTTAAATCAGATTTAAGAATATCTTTTTTCACAACAAGAGGATATGCATCAATCAACAAAACACTTTTTAAAAATATTGCGCGGTTTAATGCCTTTTCATAATCAAATGCAATGACTGCGACAGAGTTTATTTTGTTTGTATAAACACTTGCTGCCTCAGGATTTTTGGCAATCTGCAAACAAGAAGCTCCTACTCCAGGAGTATAAACAAGCGACAACGCTTCATGGTCGTTGATTGCAACTTTGGGTACTGTTTTAAAACCGTTATATTGAGGCATAGTGTTTCACCTTTATTGATTTATTGTCTTACTTTGTTTTCTTCACCTTTTATTAATCTTTTAATATTTTCTCTGTGCAGCCAGATGATATAAACAGCGCCTATTGCAGCATACGCAATGTAGCCTAAAGGCTGTTTAAACGCCCACATAAGAAACGGCGATACAGCTAAAGCTATTATTGAGCCTAAAGAAACATATTTTGATATCCAGGTAATTACTCCCCATATCGCTGCAATGATTAAGCCGACAGGCCAGCACAGAGCGATGATTGTACCGACACCGGAAGCTACTGATTTTCCTCCTGTGAATTTCAAGAATATTGATTTGCTGTGTCCGACAAGCACCGCAACAGCAGCAGCAACAGGAGTGATTCCGTATTTTGCATATGCGTGTAGGAATAATGCCGCCAAAACTACCGGCAGAGCACCTTTTATGGCATCCAAAATCATTACGATAAAGAACCATTTTTTCCCTAATACTCTTTTGACGTTTGTTGCACCGGTTGAGCCTGAACCGACTTTTCTTATATCCTTGCCTGTTTTGGCTTTAACTATCAAATACCCCGTAGGTATTGAACCTATCAGGTATCCCATAACAAGTGCCAGTAATATTTGTAACATATTTTCTCCCCGTATTTTTCAACTTTCATTAATAATTTTATCAAAAAACAGCAATTTTTAAAATTGAGGGATTTAAAATAATTGTATGAATATCAGTAAAAATTTTTGCACAAATAATATACCTAAAAAGAATAAACCTATTCAAAACAAAAGCTATACCTTATACAGAGATTCAAACAGGGGAAATGTTTTGGCAATGGATTACAGCCGGCCCGTTTCCTTAAAACAAGCTCTATGCAATGTAAGAGATGACAAAAACATAAACGAAGGCATAATAGGCGACAAAAATGTTATTAACAGATTCATTACGGACTTACAGAATAGCAAACAAACGCAAAAAATCCTGCGCAGAAAAGTTGTAAAACTTGCAGGTTACGGCTCGAGTGCTGCCGTGTTTGAAACAGCTGACGGGAAAATAATAAAACTTACGGATGGAAATCATATCCCCCTGAACAGACCACGGGCTTTTTTTGATGTTCCTGTATTTAAGAAAGGAAAAAGCGGAAAAACCCATTTTTATTTGGAAGAAAAATTGTACCAACATGCGATGCCTGCTTTTTGGGTAGATGTAGTAAGAGATATGATAAAACAGTCTGATTATAAAATTTTTGACCTGTATGAATATGATACCCACCAGATAGGAATTTCAAAAGAAGGTAAGCTGTACCTTTTAGATGCGGAATGCGCAAAATATAAAACCATCTTCCACGCTCTTTTGGATAAAGCTAAAAGAAATATTTTAAAAAGGCTTTAATTGTTTTTTTCTTTGCGTTCTCTAAATGACATTCTTATAGGAGTACCAAAGAATCCAAAAGCTTCTCTCATCTTGTTTTCTAGATATCTTTTGTAGCTGTCTTGCACCAAATCCTCATCATTTACAAACAAAATAAAAGTAGGAGGGGCTGTACGTACCTGAGTAGCGTAATAAACTCTTAGCTTTTTGCCTTTTTTGGTTGTCGGCGGATTCATTGCCATAGCTTCTAAAAGCACTTTGTTTAAAATGCTTGTCGAAACACGTTTTGTGCATTGAGCGTAAACATCTTTTGCCTGTTTGTAAATATTTACAAGGCGCTGTTTTGTTTTGGCACTTATAAATATTTTTGGAGCAAAATCCAGAAACGGAGCGTCATGCATAAGTTTTTGAGTATATTTGGCAGTCGGGTCGGACTTGTCTTTGTCTTCTACAAGATCCCATTTGTTTACTGCAATGATTAGTCCTTTGCCTGCCTCTACAACAATCTGGGAAATTTTTTTGTCCTGATCTGTTAATCCGTCAACCGCATCTATAACCAGCACGGCAATATCACAATCTTTAATTGCTCTTATTGCCCTGTCTACCGCAAATTTTTCCACACCCCAGTCTACTTTGGCTTTTTTTCTGATGCCGGCTGTATCTATAAGGATAAATTCCTCGCCTTCATATTTTACTTTGGAGTCAATGCTGTCACGGGTTGTTCCCGATACATCGCTTACAATAACTCTTTCTTCCCCTAACAGTGCATTAACAATAGAAGATTTTCCTGCGTTAGGTTTTCCTACAATAGCAAGTTTGATAATATCTGTATCGGTTTCGTTTTCGTCAACAACAAAATCTTGTGTTATTGATTCTAACAGGTCACCGACTCCGCCAGAGCCATGTAATGCCGATATAGGATGAGGATCTCCAACAGCCAGTGCATAAAAATCTGCAACATTGTTGAAATGTTCAGGGGCATCTATTTTGTTAACTGCAAGATAAATTGGTTTTTTGCTTCTTCTGAGAACATTTGCAATATCGTAGTCAATGGGGTTTATACCTTCTTTTCCGTCAACAAGGAAAATTATTTTATCTGCTTCATCACAGGCAACTTTGGCTTGGGTAAATATATTGAGCATAATCTCATCTTCATCCCCGGGGATAATACCGCCTGTGTCAATAAGTGTAAATTGTTTGTTCTGCCATTCAACATCAAAGTATATTCTGTCACGTGTAACACCCGGCTGGTCATCAACAATGGATTGGCGTGAACCTACAATTCTGTTTACAAAAGTGGATTTTCCGACATTTGGTCTTCCTACTACGGCGACAATGGGTTTCTGGGTCATAAGATATTTCCTGTAAATATTATATTGATAATTATAATACAAATATTGAGTGGTCAAAATTAAAGCCCGATATTTTTAATAGGAAGTTAAGATTAAATGTTTTGTCTGTATGTGCAGGCGCTTTTTTAATTGCAAAACTTGGGGTGTATGCTTAAAACAAAAATCCTCCAAGACACTCCTGAGGTTTTGTGTTACAATTCATTTGCAGAATACATTACTTTAATAAAGATATTTCTGCAAAATACAAAACAGGGGTTCAAAAATGAGCAAAAAATTTTCGGTTGCTTTTATATGGCACATGCACCAACCGATTTATAAATCAGAGCAAAACGGAATCTATCTTATGCCGTGGGTCAGGCTTCATGCTGTTAAAGATTACCTCGATATGCTTTTGATTATGGACAAATTCCCTGATTTAAAGCTCAATTTTAACCTTGTTCCCATGTTGATAGCTTCTATCTATGATTATGGGTTTAACGAAAGCCATGATATTTATTCAAAACTTACTGTAACACCTGTTGAAGAACTCTCTGACGATGAAAAAGAGTTTATTTTAAACCATTTTTTCGATGCAAATTATCCTAATATGGTGCTGCCTAACGAAGAATACAAAAAACTATATGATAAACGTTTTGATGCAAAACATACAGGTATCAATGATTTTTCTAATCAGGAATATTCTGATATTATGGCTTGGTTTAACCTTATCTGGTTTGATCCGATATATCGTGAAAATGAAGAAATTAAAGCTCTGTTTGGCAAGAAAAACGGAGAATTTACTCTTGAAGACAGAGTACGCATAATTGAGCTGCAGCGAGAAATAATAAGAGAGATTATTCCTGCATACAAAAAGTATCAGGATGACGGCAGAATTGAAATTTCAACAAGCCCGTACTATCATCCGATTTTACCTGTACTGCTTGATATAAATGATGTTAAATCAACAAATCCTAATGCTGATATTGTAGAGCTTCATTCTGATATGACAGAAGATGCAAAATATAATGTAAAATACGCACTTGACCGTTTTGAAGCCATTTTTGGCAAACGTCCTCAGGGGATGTGGCCGTCAGAACAGTGTATAAGTGAAAAGACACTGCAGCTTTTTATGGATGCCGGTATAAAATGGACTATCTCTGATGAAGGTGTACTGGAGCAAACGCTTAAAAAAGAATTTGTAAGGGATTTTAGAGGATATCTGGAAGACCCTTATGACCTTTCTTTAACCTATAAATACAAACACGACGGCAAGTGTATAAATTTGCTTTTCAGAGATGCTGTTATACCTAATTTAATAGGTTTTGAATATCCTCATCATGACCCTGTAAAAGCGGCTAATGACCTTTATGACAGAATAAAAACAACCCAGAAAAAATTACAAACTTCACCAAATCCAAAACATCTTCTCACCATAGCAATGGATGGTGAAAACTGCTGGGAAAGCTATGCAAACGACGGGCATGAGTTTTTAGAAACTTTATACGGGCTTTTAATGAATGACAACGATATAGACGTTGTCAGGGTAAGTGACTATATCGATGAAATAAACGAACTTGATAAAGAAGAAAGCGCATTTGTTTTAGACCATGTACATGCCGGTTCGTGGATAAACAGAGATTTTTTACTCTGGATAGGAGAACCTACTAAAAATCTTGCGTGGAGTTATATGGATAAAGCTCGCTGTGATCTTAAAGAGTATGAAGCGGCACATCCTGACTCTGAAGAACTAAAACTTGCCCAAAAGGAATTGTATGTGGCGCAAAGCAGCGACTGGTACTGGTGGTATGGTGAGCCTAACGATTCCGGACAGGACGATATTTTTGACCATATGTTTAGAGAACATTTGAAAAATATTTATAAATATATTAACAGACCAATACCGTCTTATCTGGAGTCACCGCTTTCTAACTATATAGAAACCCACTCCAGATATCCAAAATCTGCATTTGAAAAATTTGTTTTGAATGGCAAAGACCCGTTAGAAAAATGGGAAGCCGGCGGATGTCTGGAAATTCCTGCAACTCCTACTATGCAGGAAAAAAGATTTTTTAATAAAATATATTTTGGCTATGATTATGACAATTTGTATCTCAGATTTGATATAAACAGCTATATTTTAGATAAAAATAAGGGCTTTAAAGATTTTAACCAGATTTATATTTATTTTAAAAATAAACCCGAAGCACATTATTTTGCTTCTCCAATCAGGACAATAAACAAGACAGAAACAATAATTCCCCTGTTGAGAGAGCAATATAACAGCGAAGTTAAACTTACATTATTTAAAAATTTCTATTTTAATGCGCAGCTTGCGCATGCAACCCGTGACAATCTGTGGGTAATTCAACTTAAAAACGGAATTGAACATGTATTTGAAGATTTTCTTGAAATGAAAATACCATTCAAAGATTTACGTGTAGAAGAAGGTGACTTGCTGGAATTTTTTATCATACAAGGACCGCTGGGTATTGTTGATGATTTTTATCCGCAAAATTCTCTTCTGCCTGTATTAAGACCCAAAAAACATAAGAATTAAGGAGCATTATATGAAAACAAAAAAATTAATTTTATCAGTTTTAGGTTTATTTTTAACTGCAAATGCTGTTTGGGCGGCTTTAAATTACGAAGACATTAATTACATCTTTACAACTGTAAATGCTAAACCCGGCAAATTTGAATGCAAAGACAATAATGTTAATACCTGTTTTGTTCAGATTGACAAAGTTGGTAACGGGTCATATGGCGGGTGCTATCAGACTAAAGAAGAAATCGCACAAAGAATCCTTGACGGCAAATGCAAATATACTCCGGATACTGCAGAATCTTACTCCTGCAAAGTCGATGCTGTTAACAAGTGCTATATAAAATTTGGTAAAGCATATTATACAAATTGTGAAATAGGGGAAAGAAGCTGGAATTCCAACTTTGATGCACAAGCAAGACAATATATACAAACTCACGAGTGTGAAAAATTATAAAGATTCCTAATATAACATTCAAAAATTGCCTTTTAATAAATTTTAAAAGGCAATTTTTTTGTGTAAAATGTTTTTATTTTAATATAGGTTTTATTGGTTAAGGTAGAAATTTGGTTAGCATAAATTTTTTAAAAAATATTACTTCATTTGGCTTAAAAAATATACTGGGGCACACTCCGCCTATAAGAGTTCCGCTGAAACCGACCAATGAAATCATAGAATATCCGCGGCTTCTTACTCAAGATGTAGTGGAATTTTCTCCGAGACTTTATCCGCAAATTGTAGAAAAAGAACAAGTGTTACAAAAAGCAGAACTGATTTTTGATGATGTTCTCGAGGGTTATAATGCAACAAAACTGGCAGCTGCAGCTAAAAGAGGAAGGACAGAAAAAGTACTTGATAATTGGAGAGAGTCTTATGGAATTGCAAATGCGGAAGGTGTGTTTGAAAACGCAATTAACAAATTGAAAAAAGACGGAAAGATTGATGAATATATTGACATTGCGTTTCCCAATGTTAATACAAGAACAAGAGCAGAAGCTAAAGAAGTTTTAACAAAATATCTGGAAAATAATTTTGAAATTTATTCTTATGATAGAATAAAAAATATTTTAAAAGATTTTTCTAAACAAATACAAAAAACAGGCGAAAATACTATCATTTATGTTCCTGACAAAAATAAAAGCTATGGAATAATTTCAAGTTTATATAAAGAAGCTAATCCAAACGCTAATGTAATTGTAGGATGGAAAAATCTTAAAGATTATACTGCAGTACATCCTCATACAAACGTCGCAATACTGGATGATTGTTTAATCACAGGGAATTCTGCGCAAGATGTTTATAATTCAATAATGACAGCTTGCGGCAACATAAACAGGGTAGACATGTATGTTTGTGCAGCATATAAAAAGGGCATAGATTATCTCAAAAAAACAGCACCTGCTCTCAATATACATTATGACGGTGCTGCTAAAAAGACACTTGAAGAAACAGATTTCTTTAAAAATCTCATAATAATGGTAGGCGGAAAACCCAAAACTGTTAAACAAGACTTTTTAAAAACTCTTTTGAGATGTCAGGATACAACCCAAGGGTATTCTGCAGGAACAGCGATAATGTTTCCGTATATGTCACCAAACAACAACAGCCTTTTTTCGGCAAATATGATACAGCATCTGTTCAGCGGTCCACAATTTGCAATTAAAAACATCGAAAAAACGATTGTATCTAAAGAGGGCAGATTGGAATATCCGCCAAGATGGTTAATCGACCGTCTTAATTCTTAATCAAAAATGAAAAGGGAAATACTATGAATGAAATTGTTAACAACTACAATACTTCTTATTTCAAATACAAAATAAGTCAAAAAGGCACAAGCGGCATTGTCCAAAATGATATGTTGTCTCTACCTGAAAAGTTAACTAAATTTTTGTCGGACGTAGAAAAAACAACTGACTATAATTCATATTGGGAAACCATAAATCGTTTTCTTGAAGAAAATCCGAATGCAAAAATCAATGAAAATAAAGAGATAAAATTCGGGGAATATATAATAAAACCTTCAATGGATATTGATGCAGAATATGATAAATCTGTTTTAAGCGGATTGAAGAAAAAAGGAATCTCAATGGCGCCTGAATTTTTGACCTGTGCTAATAATAAAGAAGGTTTTGCTGTTTCTGTATTAAAAATTGACGGAACAAAAAATTGTAATCTTATTGATTATCACAAAGGATATAGCCTTTTGACAGATGAATCAAAACAAGAAGCTTATAAAGATTTAAAAAAATTATTAAAACTCGGAATTGTTAACAAAGCAATTTTTGATGGTAATGCGCTTAAAATAAATCCCGATACCAAAAAAATTATATGCACAAACTGGCAAGATCTTTGTCCTATAGAAGAATACGACAAAGGTATGCAAGAATCAGCCAGAATGAATGTGATGACCAAAATTTTTGAAAAATTATTTAACAACAAATAGCAATTTTTACCGTTTATGTGTTTTAAAAAGTCATAACAAGGTAATTTACTTATGATATCTATACCGCAACAACATAGAATATACATAAAAAGAACTTATCCGACCCAAACGCCGGCTTATACAACTTATTTGCCTAATTTAAATACTGAACAGGTAAAAGTTTTGGATATAAAGGCAAGGGGGCGATTCCCTGCAAATGTTTTAAGTAATTTTTCCGATACAAAATTCCAATTTGACGGCGTCCAAATAAATTCTATGGAAGGTTTTTTACAGTCGTTGAAAGTAAAAGACCCTGATGAACAGCGTAAACTTTGTTTAATGTCAGGATTTGACGCTAAAAAAGCATCAAAATCAATCAAAAGAGCAAAGGATGATTTAATGCTCTTTTGGAATAACCATACTTTCCGAAAAGATTCTCCAATGTTTCGGGAAATATTGGCAGAGGTTCTTGCGCAAAAAAATAAAAACTTAACCTCTTCATTTTTTGAATGGGGCGGCAAAACCATATCCTCTATTAATGCTTTTTTGCTGGCATTGAAAGAAAAAGACCCTAAAATACAAGTAAAAATCTGTTCTTTGCCGTCAGAAAAACTCAAAGACGCTGCACGAAACATACATTTAACATATGATACACGTACATTATACTGGAACGGCAAAAGCTTTAAAAGAGATTCTCAAGAGTACAAAAAATTATTACAAAGAGTTTATGCTGAAAGATACAAACAAGACCCCCTTTTTAGAAGAGCTTTACGTGCTTCTAAACAATATATTCTAAGGCATACAATAGGCAAAAATGATATTAATTCAACGATTCTTACACAACAGGAATTTATTGATATACTAAATGAATTACGAGGTAAAGATAATTTTTATTACAAAACAAATGACTATTTTACTTCAAAAATGCCGAAATTTTTGCACAATATTAAAACAATTGTTTTCAAACACAAATTTTAAAAATATAAATCAATTATTGTTTAAAAATTTTTTTAGTTTTTCAATTATTTTATCCCAAAAAGGTTCTTTTATTCTAAAAACTTGTTTTGCATCTGTTAGCAGCATATTTTTTTCCGCACCAAAAACATCATAATAGTATGTTTCTTCTTCTATTATGTTTAAATTATCAGCTTTATTTTTAATGCAGCGTGTGTCGGGTAAAAAGAATTTTACAAGATCACCAGCGAGAGCGGAATTATTGTCAGGTGCCATATAGGGAAAAACCGTACACTGTGCGTTTGCGCCGTAACCGCCTTCTCCGCACTGACCTGTGTGTTTGTCATTAATAACGTCAAACCATTCATAGAAATTGTTATTTGTCTTTTTATAGTCAGTTATATTTTTATCAAGGCAAATTAGCCTGTCAGAATGTTCTCTGCCGCAGGAGGTAATACCGTCACGTATATATTCTGCACCGTTTTTTGAAGCACATAAAGGCGCAAACAGTATATGCTTGTCTTTTTTCAAAGAGCTTGCTGCTGTTTCGTAACTGCAGGCATCCATCATTGATTGCCCCGAGCCGACAATATCATCTAAAATAACAAAAACAGAATTTTGCGGAAAACTGTTTGCTGAGCCAATATCTTCCATTGTTATTATCTTTTGAGGATTTATATTGAATAAATCAGCATACATTTTTGTTATTAAATCAAAACTTTTACGAACATAAAGTGTATAGGGCTTTAAGATATATAAATTTTCTTCACTAAGATTATGTGTTTTTAAAAAGTCATTTATCTGTTTATTAATCAATTTTAGTTCATTTATGATTGTTTGTTTAGAATAAACATTTATATTTGCCTCATAATATGAGGTCAGTTTTTGACAGAGTTCGTCAAAGCCGCTTTGTGTACAGGTATAGTGTCGTGCAATGGATTCAACTGTTGATTTTATTATTCCTTTTGCAGGCAGGTACGGATTCATTTGCTCAAGTACGGAGCTTGCGCTTGGTGGTGCGGGAAGTTTTATTGTGATTACCTGTGCCCCTATCTTTTTCATTTCGTTTTCAATAGTGCTGTTAAAGAATTTGTTCATAGCCTCATCCGGAGTTAATTTAGGATTTTTAGCCAAAATCTTTTTTATTTTTGAAAGAGTTTTTATAGTGCTTTTTTCAAGTTTTTCGTTATCTCCAAAAAGATTGACCCCGTCAGAAAAACCTTCAAGGTTAATAAATTTTATATTTACACCGCTTTTTATAACTTCTTCAAAAGCTTTCATTAATTTTTGATTTTGCACATCTTTTTTTGTAACAAAGTATGCAATAGACGAATAAGGGAAATCAGAAAGATCAAATAAATTTTTGTTTACACTAAAATAATAAAAATAAGGATTAATTTCTCCTGATTTATATATTTTTCCGATATTGTTTTCTTTTAATTTTTCACCGAGTTGCGGCAGGCATTTGTAATTAGCAAACTGGGTAAGACGCTGCATTACGTTGAGTATAATTTTCTCATCGGCTTCCGGAATCTTATGCATAACGTTTTCAACGGTTTGGGCCAGATCATGTTTGTTAAACAAATATATTTTATCCAGTATTTTGTTATACAAGTTGTCAATTTGGTTATCAATTTTATTGTTTTTGATATTTGATAGTTTTCCAATCGGGTTTACGTCAGTATCAAGCTTTGCATACACACGTTTAAAATTTTGCCAGTCCGGTTTGTCTTTTTTGTGAGGAAGTTGAATGTCTGCATAAAGATAATTTTCTCCGTAGCTGTTGGAAAAAAAACTTATTTCTCTAAGCTTTTTCCCGTATATTTTATTTAAAAGCTCTGCTTTTTCAACTGTTTTGTCCCAATTAATATAAGGATTTACGGGTACATATAAAACCGTATCTCTTGCGACTTTGCAGCGAACAAGTTTGGACATAATTTCTACCTGCTTTTCATCAAAACGATCAAGATCCAAAATAAAAGATGTACCGTAGTTCCACAGTCCCATATCATTTTTAGAAGTTATAATAGGTTCAAGGATTTTTAAACGTTCAGGCGTAAGCTCTGCAAAATAGGGATAAGCAAATGCCGGAATCCTCATTTCTCCGCTGAGGTCATGTTTGGTTGCCAGTGAATACAAATACTCAAGCTCTCCTCTTTTACGATGAACAAAAAAGGGGAGTAATGATTCATCATACTCGGGGATTTGCATGAATTTTTCAACGATTTCACGGCTTTCTGGTCTTATGTTTTCTGAAAAAACAGACCTGTTCATTTTTTGAAAATTTTCATAACCGTTTTTTACAGCTTTCAAAAAATCTTCTTTTAGCATACCGGCAGGTATTTCGTCTGCGTAATTTTTAACGGTATTTAAAATAATTTTGTTAGGAGCTGCTTTAAAACTCGGAGTATTGTATTTGTTATTAATTTTTTGATTATTCAGAACCAACATATAAAGCCTAAAAACCATAAATAAAACTTTTTGCTATTGAAAAATTGCCTTAGAGTCGGATTAAAAATTTTGCAGGCAGCATTAATATATAAAAAATAAGAAAGGAGAGGTTATGCACACAGTCGAAAAATTGAATAAAATGATAGATTTTAAAGACGATCAAATTAACAAACGTATTCTTGCCAAAGATGATGAGCACATGGCGTTGCTTGTTGCAATCAAAAAAGACCAGTTTATGAGCGAACATATTTCACCTGTTGATGCATTTGTTTATATTGTTGAAGGTGAAATTGAATTTTCCATAAATGAAAATCCTGATAATGACGAACAAAAAGTCTTTAAATTAAAAGAGGGCAATATATTCTTTTTTAAAGCAAACGAAAGACATGCGCTGTTCGGTAAAAAAGATTCTATTGTTCTTGTTGTAAGAATTTAGACGCAGTTGCTTAATATATTTGTTAACAGAAAAATCTCCTGTATAATAAAAAATATTGTCAAATTTTAATATACGGGGGAATATGATTTTAGTTAATTTAGTAATTATCTTATTGTTGTTACTTGCTAACGGATTTTTTGTGGCATCTGAATTTGCGCTCGTTAGTGTCAGGCAGACAAGAATAAACCAGCTTGCAAATGAAGGTAATAAAACCGCAAAAGTTACTGTAACGGCACTAAAGGAGCTGGATAGATACATTGCGGCAACACAGCTCGGGATAACGATTGCAAGTATAGGTCTTGGCTGGGTAGGCGAAGCTACACTTGCTAAAATTTTACATCCGTTATTGGATTTTCTGCCGTATGTAGCAAACACCGTTGCCTCTCATACAATAGCAGTTGCACTTGCATTTGCGCTGATTACTTTTATGCATGTTGTAATCGGAGAATTAATGCCGAAGTCAATCGCACTTCAATATCCGGAAAAGACTACTCTTGCAGTAACACGTCC